>CAZIAJ010000005.1:0-23987 GCA_964537565.1 uncultured Sulfurospirillum sp. | reverse complement strand
TTGAAGATGTTTTCTCAATCTCTGGTCGTGGAACAGTTGTTACTGGTCGTATCGAGCGTGGTATTGTTAAAATAGGTGACGAAGTAGAAATCGTTGGTATCAAAGATACACAAAAAACTACTGTAACTGGTGTTGAAATGTTCCGTAAAGAGATGGATCAAGGTGAAGCTGGTGATAACTGTGGTATCCTTTTACGTGGTACTAAGAAAGAAGAAGTTGAAAGAGGTATGGTTCTTTGTAAGCCAGGTTCAATTACTCCACATACAGTTTTTACTGCTGAAATTTATGTTCTTAGTAAAGATGAAGGTGGAAGACATACTCCATTCTTTAATAACTATAGACCACAATTTTATGTAAGAACAACAGACGTTACAGGTTCAATCACACTTCCTGAGGGAACTGAGATGGTTATGCCTGGTGATAACGTAAAAATTAACGTAGAGCTAATTGCTCCTATCGCTATGGAAGAAGGTACTAGATTTGCAATCCGTGAGGGTGGTAGAACTGTTGGTGCTGGTGTTGTTTCTTCAATTGAAAAATAAATAAAGAATAAATAAAGAGGGAAGAGTAATCTTCCCTATTTTTAAAGGCAATTTAGATGACTATCAAAATAGGATTAAAGTGCGTTGAATGTGGAGATATAAACTACACAACAACAAAAAATTCTAAGACATATACTGAAAAGTTTGAAGCTAAGAAGTATTGTCCAAGATTGAAAAAGCACACACTTCATAAAGAAGTGAAACTAAAAAGTTAATTATATCCCTCTTCGGAGGGAAATAATATTATGTAGGGCAGTAGCTCCAATTGGTAGAGCTACGGTCTCCAAAACCGTAGGTTGTGGGTTCGAATCCCTCCTGCCCTGCCACTTAAAGGTAAAGGTTCAAGGTTTCTTGCCTTAGCTTTAGTAGCGCGTTAATTTTTAAGAATTTACTTCTTAAAAAGATGAAATAGGAATAATTATGGAAAAATTGGTAACTTATTACAATCATTCTAAAGTAGAACTAGCGAAAGTTATTTTCCCAATAAAAGAACAGATTAGAAACGCTTTTATATCTGTTTTTGTTGTTGTTACTGTTGTATCACTATTTCTAGCATTAATTGACTTGATCATGTCTTCTACTTTGTCTGCAGTGATGTAGGTTTGAAGATGGATCATAAATGGTATGCAATCCAGACTTATGCTGGAAGTGAACAAGCAGTTAAAAGAGCAATCGAAGAAATTGTTGTTAACAACTCGATAGAAGATAAACTTAAGGCAATTATAGTTCCAACTGAAGATGTGATTGAAGTTAAGAACGGAAAGAAAAAAATAACTGAAAGAAGTCTATATCCAGGATATGCATTTGCACATCTTGATTTAGATACAAGACTTTGGCATATGATTCAATCGTTGCCAAAAGTTGGTCGTTTTATTGGAGAGTCTAAAAAACCTACTCCTTTAACAGAAAAAGATATTCAGGTTATTTTAGAAAAAGCAGAGAAAAAAGGTGCACCAAAACCAAAAATCTTCTTCGAAACAGGAGAGAGTGTACGGATTACAGAAGGTCCGTTTGCTAACTTTACAGGTGCGGTTGAAGAGTACGATATGGAACATGGTAAGTTAAAGCTTAATGTTCTTATTTTTGGTAGAAGTACACCAGTAGAGATTCTCTATACTCAAGTTGAAAAAATAGTCTAAATCTTGGCGAAAGCTATAGCTTTAGTTGAGAAAAATTTATTTTAGAACTTGTTCTAAAATAAAGAAGAAATTAATAACAAGGAACAGTCTTATGGCAAAGAAAATAACAGGCGAAATTAAATTACAAATCGCTGCTGGAAAAGCAAATCCATCACCTCCAGTAGGTCCAGCTCTTGGACAACAGGGTGTTAATATTATGGAATTTTGTAAAGCATTTAATGAAAAAACAAAAGATAAAATGGGTTATAATATACCAGTAGTTATCACTGTTTATGCTGATAGAAGTTTTACTTTTATTACAAAACAACCACCTGCAAGTGATTTAATCATGAAAGCAGCTGGAATAAAAAAAGGTACTGACAATCCACTTACGAATAAAGTTGGAAAGTTGACTAAAGCACAAGTTCTTGAAGTTGTAGAGCAAAAAATAGCGGATCTTAATACTAATGACCGTGAGCAAGCAGCTAAGATAATTGCAGGGTCAGCAAGAAGTATGGGCGTTGAAATAGTAGATTAATTTTTCCCTTAACCGCTTAGGGTAATAAGCGGAAGCAAAATATGCGGAGAGTATAATAATGGCAAAAAAAGTAACAAAAAGATTTCAGGAATTACTGAAAAAAGTAGATGCAGAAAAAAAATATTCTGCAGCAGAAGCTTTATCAACTGTAAAAAGTTTAGCTTCAGCAAAGTTTGATGAGACAGTTGAAATTGCATTAAAACTTAATGTAGATCCAAGACATGCTGACCAAATGGTTCGTGGTTCTGTTATCCTTCCTGCTGGAACTGGTAAAAGTGTTAGAGTTGCAGTTGTAGCTAAAGATGCAAAAGCAGATGAAGCAAAAGCAGCTGGTGCTGATATAGTTGGTGCAGATGAATTAATAGCTGATATACAAGCTGGAAAGATTGACTTCGACGTTTTAATCGCAACTCCAAATATGATGGGTCTTGTTGGTAAAGTTGGTCGTATTTTAGGGCCAAAAGGTATAATGCCTAACCCTAAGACTGGTACTGTTACAATGGATGTAGCTAAAGCTGTTGAAAACAATAAGGGTGGTCAAGTTAATTTCCGTGTTGATAAGCAAGGTAATATTCATGCTGGTATTGGTAAAGTTAGCTTCGATGAAACTAGTTTAACTGATAACTTTAATACTTTTATGAGAGCAATTAACAAGTTAAAACCTGCAGCTTCAAAAGGTAAGTATATCAAAACTGCTGCACTTTCATTAACTATGAGTCCATCTGTAAACATGGATAATCAAGAGTTAATTGACTTAAAATAATAAAAAATAGTCTCTTTAGCAGATAAAGAGGCAAAAATCTTGATTGGAGATAGCTGAGGTCTTAGGACTTAAAATGAGAATTTTCTCAACTCCGCTTGAAATCGCCGGTCGGAAAGGAGAAAAAATGACAAGAAATCGAAAAGAAGAAATTGTTAGCGCAATAACTGAAGAGTTTAAAACTTCCGACGCACTAGTTGTATGTGATTTTAGAGGACTAGATTGTCCTGCTATTGAAGAGCTAAGAATATCTGCAACTGAAGCAAACGTAAAAGTTAGAGTTATAAAAAACTCTCTTGCTACAATTGCAATGAAAAATGCAGAGATTGAAGGAATAGAACTTAAAGACACAAATATTTTTATTTGGGGCGAAGATCAGCTAGATGTTGTTAAAGTTGCAGCTAAATTTGCTAAAGCAAATGATAAGTTTGTAATAAAGACAGCTGTTATTGCTGGTGAAGTTTCTGATGCTGCTAAAGTTGAAGCTCTTTCTAAGATGCCATCACGTGATGAGCTTATTGGAATGTTACTTCAAACTTGGATGGCTCCAGTTACAAACTTTACAATTGGTCTTGATGCTCTTAGAGCAAAAAAAGAAGAATCTGCATAATTTCCTTTGTATATGAGGAAAACAGATAATTTAAAACAGAATAGAAAAAAGGTGTAAAGCTTTTAGGTAAAGACCTGAGCTTTAGATGATATAAATTTAATTTGAAACTATTCAAATTAAATAAGAAATTAAAGGTGATATAAAATGGCAATTTCTAAAGAAGACGTATTAGAATATATTTCAGGTCTAAGCGTATTAGAGCTTAGTGAATTAGTAAAAGAATTTGAAGAGAAGTTTGGTGTATCAGCTGCTCCAGTTATGATGGCTGGTGGTGCTGGTGGAGATACTGCTGCAGCAGAAGAGAAAACAGAATTTGACGTAGTTTTAGTTGAAGCTGGTGCAAAGAAAATTAATGCTATTAAAGCTGTTCGTGCTATTACAGGTCTTGGACTAAAAGAAGCAAAAGAAGCAGTTGAAAGTGTTCCAACAGTTCTTAAAGAAGCTATCTCTAAAGAAGATGCAGAAGCAGTTCTTAAGCAGATTGAAGAAGCTGGTGCAAAAGCTGAACTTAAATAGTTTTAAAACTTGCAATTTAGGGGAGTTAATTCTCCCCTTAAAAAAACGTAATAAAAATCAAGTCGTGATAAAAACTACTATAGTTAGTAGTAAAAATACTTTCCCATTAAACAACTTCGTAAGGTAGACTCATGTTAAATAACCTTAAATCGGGAAACCGCCTAAGAGTGGATTTCTCAAAAGTACCAAGAAAAATTGACGTACCAAATCTTCTTCAAGTACAACAGAAAAGTTATGAATACTTTTTAAATGTTGGTAATCCTGAAGCAGAAAGTGGTATAGAAAAAGTTTTTAAATCAATATTCCCAATCCATGACCCTCAGAATAGACTCTCCTTAGAGTATATTGCTTCTGAGATCGGAAAACCTAAATATAACGTACGTGAATGTATGGATAGAGGACTTACATACTCTGTAAACCTAAAAATGAACATTCGCCTTATTTTATGGGATAAAAATGAAAAAACCGGTGAAAAAACTGGTGTTAAAGATATAAAAGAACAAGCAATATTTATAAGAGAAATTCCTTTGATGACAGATAGAACATCTTTCGTTATCAATGGAGTAGAAAGAGTTGTAGTAAATCAACTACATCGTAGTCCTGGTGTTATATTTAAAGAAGAGGAGAGTTCAACAGTAGTAAATAAACTTATTTATACAGCTCAAATCATACCAGATCGTGGAAGTTGGTTGTACTTTGAATATGATGCAAAAGATACACTATTCGTGAGAATTAATAAGCGAAGAAAAGTACCAATAACAATACTTTTTAGAGCATTAGGGTATAGCAAACAAGATATTTTAAAACTATTTTATCCAGTTTTAAATATAAAAATCAAAGATAATAAATTCTTGATGAATTTTAAACCAGAAAATTTTGTAGGAAGAGTAGATTTTGATCTTAAAGATGAAAATGGAAACTTGCTTATAGCAACTGGAAAAAGATTAACTAAGAAAAAAGCAGAAAAATTTGTAGAAGATGGAATTAAATACATTGAGTATCCAATAGAAACTCTGGTAAATAGATTTTTATCATCTCCAATTATAGACAATGAGAGTGGAGAGGTTCTTTTTGATACTCTAACTCAACTTGATGAGACAAAATTAACAAAAATGATAGAGCAAGGTTGTGAATCAATCGAGATTGCTAATGATTTAGCAAGTGGTGTTGATGATGCAATCATAAACTCTTTTATAGCAGATAATGAGACTCTTAAACTTCTTCGCCAGACTGAAGGCATTGAAGATGAGAATGATTTAGCAACAATTAGAATATATAAAGTAATGAGACCAGGTGAGCCTGTAACAAAAGAGGCAGCTAAGTCTTTTTTCAATGATCTTTTCTTTAACTCTGAGAGATATGATTTAACTAAAGTTGGTCGTATGAAAATGAATCATAAACTAGGAGTTGATGTTCCAGAATTTGTTACAGTTATGACAAGTGAAGATATTATTAAAACTGTTAAGTATTTAATCAATGTTAAAAATGGTCAAGGCCGTATAGATGATAGAGATCACTTAGGAAACAGAAGAATAAGATCTATTGGTGAGCTTCTTTCAAATGAGTTACATACTGGTTTGATTAAAATGCAAAAAGCTATTAGAGATAAGTTTACTGGATTAAGTGGGGGAACTGAAGAGTTAATGCCTCATGATTTGATAAATTCAAAGATGATTACAAGTACTATTATGGAGTTCTTTTCAAGTGGACAACTTTCACAGTTTATGGATCAGACAAACCCACTTAGTGAGATAACGCATAAAAGAAGACTTTCTGCACTTGGAGAAGGTGGTCTTGTAAAAGAGAGAGCTGGATTTGAAGTACGTGACGTTCATCCTACTCACTATGGTAGAATTTGTCCAGTCGAAACACCAGAAGGTCAAAATATTGGTCTTATTAATACTCTTGCTATGTATGCAAAAGTAAATGATCTTGGTTTTGTAGAAGCACCATATAGAAAAGTAAAAGATTCAAAGATTTTAGATGAAATTATCTATATAACTGCTACTCAAGAAGAGGGACTTGTAATTGCTCCAGCTTCAACAATAGTAGAAAATGATGAAATTGTAGAAGATTTAATAGAAGTTAGACAAGATGGTGAGATAATTCTTGTAGAAAAAGAGAAAGTTGATTTGATTGACTTATCATCTAGTATGGTTGCTGGTGTTGCTGCTTCATTGATTCCATTTTTGGAGCATGATGATGCAAACCGTGCACTTATGGGTTCAAACATGCAACGTCAAGCAGTTCCTTTAGTATGGACAGATGCTCCAATGGTTGGAACAGGTGTTGAAGCTGTTTCTGCTCGTGATGCATGGGCTTCAATTAAAGTAAAGCGTGCTGGTATTGTTGAAAAAGTTGATAATAAAAATATATATGTTTTAGGTGAAGATAAAGGTGGCGCTTTTATTGACCATTATGGATTACAGAAGAACTTAAGAACAAATCAAAATACTACTTTTACTCAAAAAGTTATAGTAAGCCAAGGAACAAAAGTTGAAAAGGGTGATGTTATAGCTGATGGTCCAAGTATGGATCAAGGTGAAATGGCAATTGGTAAAAATGTAATGGTTGCCTTTATGCCATGGAATGGTTATAACTATGAGGATGCTATCGTTCTTAGTAAAAAGATGATAAGAAATGACGCATTTACTTCAGTTCATACTTATGAAAAAGAGATTGAGGCAAGAGAGCTTAAAGATGGTGTTGAAGAAATTACTAAAGATATTCCAAATGTAAAAGAAGAAGATTTAGCTCATCTTGATGATAGTGGTATTGTGAAAATCGGTACTTATATTAAGCCTGGTATGATTTTGGTAGGAAAAGTATCTCCTAAAGGTGAAGTTAAGCCTACACCTGAAGAGAGATTACTTCGTGCAATTTTTGGTGAAAAAGCTGGTCATGTTGTCAATAAATCTATGTATGCAGCAGCTTCTATGGAAGGTGTAATTGTAGATGTTAAAATATTTACTAAAAAGGGATATGATAAAGATCCTCGTGCAATTCAGGCTTATGAAGAAGAGAAAGAGATTCTAGATCGTGAGCATCATGATAAACTTTTAATGCTAGATCGTGAAGAGATGCTTCGTATTAACTCTTTATTGTCAAAAAACAAGTTAAATGAAGACCAAGAAGTTAATAAAAAAGCTTATAAAAAAGGTGAAACTCTTAAAAAAGAAGATTTAGAGCATGTAAACCGTTTTTCATTAAATGCAATAGTAAAAGCATTTGATGATGATACTCAAAAAGAGTATAAAGATCTTAAAACTTATTTTCAGACAGAGAAGAAAAAACTAAAAGAAGAACATGATGAAAAGTTAAATGTTATTGAAAAAGATGATATTTTACCTAGTGGTGTTGTTAAGTTAGTAAAAGTTTATATTGCAACTAAGCGTAAGCTAAAAGTTGGTGATAAGATGGCTGGACGTCACGGTAACAAAGGTATCGTATCAAACATAGTTGAAGAAGTTGATATGCCTTATCTCGCAAGTGGTGAAAGTGTAGAAATAGTTCTTAATCCACTTGGTGTTCCAAGTCGTATGAATATTGGACAGATTTTGGAGATGCACTTAGGACTTATAGGAAAGCGTTTAGGAAATCAGATTTCAGATATCTTTGAAGAGAAAAAAGGTAACTGGATTAAAGAACTGCGTGAAACTATGATTAGAATTGCAGATGTTGCAAAACTTATGAATGCAAAGAAATTTGTAAACGATTTAGATGATGAAGACCTTTTAAAATATGCAAGAGATTGGAGCAAAGGTGTTAAATTTGCTGCTCCAGTATTTGAAGGAACAAATCAAGAAGAGTTTGATAAGTTATTTGAACTAGCGAAGATAGACATGGATGGTAAGTGCGAACTTTATGATGGAAAAACTGGTGAGAAGATGAAAGAGCGTGTAAATGTAGGTTACATGTATATGCTTAAACTTCATCACTTAGTTGACGAAAAAGTTCACGCAAGAAGTACGGGACCTTACTCACTTGTAACACAACAGCCAGTTGGTGGTAAAGCACTATTTGGTGGACAGAGATTTGGTGAGATGGAAGTATGGGCACTCGAAGCTTATGGTGCAGCACATACATTAAGAGAGATGTTAACAGTAAAATCAGATGATGTTGAAGGTAGAATAGCAGCGTATAAAGCACTTACACGCGGTGAAAGTATCCCATCAACTGGTATTCCTGAAACATTTTTTGTATTAACAAATGAGTTGAAGTCACTGGCTTTAGATGTTGAGATTTATGACGAGGTGGAAGAAAATGAAGAATCTAGTACCAATTGAAATTCATGAAGAGAGTAGACCAAGAGACTTTAAGGCGTTTCAATTAAGACTAGCTAGTCCTGAAAAGATTCGTTCATGGAGTTATGGTGAAGTTAAAAAGCCAGAAACAATAAACTACCGTACACTTAAACCAGAGCGTGACGGTCTTTTTTGTGCAAAGATATTTGGGCCAGTTCGTGAGTATGAGTGTCTTTGTGGTAAGTATAAAAAGATGCGTTATAAGGGCGTTAAGTGTGAGAAGTGTGGTGTTGAAGTAACTAGTACAAAAGTACGTCGTTCACGTATGGGTCACATTGAGCTTGTTGCTCCAGTTGCTCATATTTGGTATGTTAATTCACTACCAAGTAGAATAGGAACACTTCTTGGCATAAAAATGAAAGATCTTGAGCGCGTATTATATTATGAAGCATATATTGTAAAAGCTTCTGGAGATGCTTTTTATGATGCTGAAAATACAAAAAAAGTTGAAAAATATGATGTTTTAAATGAAGAGCAGTATCAATCTTTAAATCAAAGATTTGAGCATACTGGTTTTGAAGCAAATATGGGTGGAACAATAGTTCAAGAGCTTTTAGCTGACCTTGATTTGATTGATATTTTAGCAACTCTTAAAGAAGAAATAGGTAATACTAATTCAGAAGCTAAGAAAAAGACTATTGTTAAAAGATTAAAAGTTGTAGAATCATTTTTAAATAGTGGTAACCGTCCTGAGTGGATGATGATAACTATGCTTCCAGTTCTTCCACCAGATTTAAGACCATTAGTTAGTCTTGATGGTGGAAAATTTGCTGTTTCAGATGTAAATGATTTGTATAGAAGAGTTATAAACAGAAACTCAAGACTTAAAAGATTGATGGAACTAGATGCTCCTCAAATTATTATCCGTAATGAGATGAGAATGCTTCAAGAGGCTGTTGATGCACTATTTGACAATGGTCGTAGAGCAAATGCGGTAAAGGGAGCTAATAAGCGTCCTTTGAAATCTCTTTCTGAAATTATTAAAGGTAAGCAAGGACGTTTTCGTCAAAACCTTCTTGGTAAGCGTGTTGACTTTAGTGGACGTTCAGTAATTGTTGTTGGACCAAACTTGAAGATGGATCAATGTGGATTGCCTAAAATTATGGCACTTGAACTTTTTAAACCACATTTATTGGCTCGTCTTGAAGAAAAAGGTTATGCAACTACAATAAAACAAGCAAAGAAGTTGATTGATGATAAGACAAATGAAGTATGGGAGTGTTTAGCGGAAGTAGTTAAGGATCATCCTGTTATGCTAAACCGTGCACCAACACTTCATAAACTTTCTATTCAAGCATTTCATCCAGTTCTTATTGATGGTAAGGCGATTCGTCTTCATCCATTAGTTTGTTCTGCATTTAATGCTGACTTTGATGGTGATCAGATGGCTGTTCACGTACCTTTAAGTCATGAAGCAATAGCTGAGTGTAAAGTTCTTATGCTAAGTTCTATGAATATTCTGCTTCCTGCAAGTGGTAAGGCGATTACAGTTCCTACACAAGATATGGTACTTGGTCTTTACTATCTTTCATTAGAAAAGGTTGGAGCAAAAGGATCAAATAAAATATTTGCAAATGTTGATGAAGTAACTATTGCTATGGATGCAGGTTTTTTAGATGCTCATGCAAAGATAAAAACTGTGATTCATGGAAGAACTCTGTTCACAACTGCAGGTAGATTAATACTTCACTCTATACTTCCTGACTTTGTTCCAGAAGAGTTATGGAATATAGTAATGAAGAAGAAAAATATTGGTGCCTTAGTTGATTATGTATTTAAAGAGGGTGGTCTTTCTGTTACTGCTGAATTTTTAGATCACTTAAAAGATTTAGGTTTTAAGTATGCAACAAGTGCTGGTATTTCAGTATCTATAGACGATATTAAAGTACCTGAAACAAAAGTAGCAAAAATTGCAGAAGCTAAGAAAAAAGTTCGTGAAATTCAGAAACAGTATAGTTCAGGGCTTCTAACAGAACAAGAAAGATACAATAAAATTATTGATATTTGGACAGACACTAATAATGATGTTGCATCAGAGATGATGAAACTTACAGAGACTGATAAAGATGGTTTTAACTCTATCTATATGATGGCAGACTCAGGAGCGAGAGGTAGTGCTGCTCAGATTCGTCAACTTGCTGGTATGCGTGGTCTTATGGCTAAGCCTGATGGATCTATTATTGAAACGCCTATTATATCTAACTTCCGTGAAGGACTAAATGTTCTTGAATATTTTATCTCAACTCACGGTGCTAGAAAAGGTCTTGCGGATACTGCACTTAAAACAGCAAATGCTGGTTATTTGACAAGAAAACTTATAGATGTAGCGCAGAATGTTAAAGTAACTATGGAAGATTGTGGTACACATGAAGGTGTTGAAATCAGTGAAATTGTTCATAGTGGAGACTTAATTGAGACACTTGATGAGAGAGCTCATGGTAGAGTTTTAGCAGAAGATGTTATAGACTCTATTACAAATGAAGTTCTTTTTACAGAGGGTACTTTAATAGATGATGAAAAAGCTTTAGCTTTAAAAGAAGCAGAGATAAAGTCAGTAACTATCAGAACACCTATTACATGTAAAGCAAAAAAAGGTGTTTGTGCTAAGTGTTATGGTATCAATCTTGGAGAAGGTAAACTTGTTCGACCAGGAGAGGCAGTAGGTATAATCTCTGCTCAATCAATTGGTGAGCCTGGTACTCAGTTGACATTAAGAACATTTCACGTTGGTGGAACTGCATCTACTGCTGCTCAAGATAGACAAGTTATAGCACAAAAAGAGGGTTTTATTAGATATTATAATGTTAAAACTTATCAAACAAAAGATGGTAAATCTATAGTATCTAACCGTAGAAATGCAGCAATTCTTTTAGTTGAGCCTAAAATAAAAACTACATTTGCTGGTATTATAGATATAGATCATGCTCATGAAGAAACTATTATAACTGTAAAAAGTAAAGATGATAGTATTAAATATAGCTTTAGAAAAGGTAATTTAGCAAAACCAAATGAACTAGCTGGTGTAAGTGGAAAAGTAGAAGGCAAATTTTATATTCCTTATAAAAGCGGTGATATGGTAGAAGCTAATGAAAGCATTGTAGAAGTTATTAAAGATAGTTGGAATATTCCAAATCGTGTACCATATGCTAGTGAACTTAGAGCTAAAAATGGGGATCCTGTAGTACAGAAGATTAAAGCTGGTGCAAAAGGGACAATTAAGTATTATAAACTTATAGGTGACCATTTAGAGCGTTTTAAAGAGATTAAAAAAGGTGATATGGTTGAAGAAAAAGGTCTTTTCGCAGTAATTGCTGATAAAGAAGATAGAGAAGCAATTCGTTACTATATACCAAGAAATTCTGTAGTAGAAACTTGTGATAATAGTGAAGTTGAAGCATCAACTATAATTTCAAAACCAAGCTCAAATGAGCAGATGGTAGTAGCTGAATGGGATCCATATTCTACTCCTGTTATTGCTGAAGTTGGTGGTGTTGTTAATTTTGAAGATATTGAGCCTGGTTATACAGCATCAGAGCAGTTTGACGAAATTACTGGAGAAAGTAAACTTGTTATTAATGAGTATTTACCAAGTGGAACAAAACCTACTATTGTTGTAGCAACTGAAAATGGAGAGATTATTAAGTATCCATTGGAGCCAAAGACAGCTATATTTGTTAAAGATGGAGAAAATATTAATCTTGCAGATATTATTGGTCGTACTCCTAAAGCTGCTACAAGATCAAGTGATATTACTGGAGGTCTTCCAAGAGTTAGTGAGCTTTTTGAAGCAAGACGTCCTAAAAATGCAACTGTTATTGCTGAAATCGATGGAACAATTAGATTTGGAAAGCCACTTCGCTCTAAAGAGAGAATCATAATAGACGCTGAAGATGGAACAAGTGCAGAGTATCTTGTAAACAAAAATATACCAATTCACGTAAATGCTGGTGAGTTTGTTCATGCAGGTGAGCATCTTACAGAGGGAATTGTTTCAAGTCATGATATATTAAGAATTATGGGTGAAAAAGAACTTCACAGATATATAATTAGTGAGATTCAACAAGTATACCGTTCTCAAGGTGTTGCAATTAGTGATAAGCATATCGAGGTTATAGTATCTCAAATGCTACGTCAAGTTAAAATTGTAGATAGTGGAAATACTAAGTTTATTGTCGGGGATTTAATCAGTAGACGTAAATTTAGAGAAGCAAATGAGAAGACAATGAAGATGGGTGGTGAACCAGCAATAGCTGAACCAACTCTACTTGGTGTTACTCGTGCAGCAATTGGTAGTGATAGTATTATTTCTGCTGCATCATTCCAAGAGACTACAAAAGTTTTAACTGAAGCTAGTATTGCTGGAAAGATGGATATGCTTGAAGATCTGAAAGAGAACGTTATCTTAGGACGTATGATTCCTGTTGGAACTGGTCTTTATCAGAAAAAAGAGATGTTATTGAAGCTAGAAGGTGATGAAGATTAAGCTAAGGTATATCCTTAGCTTAATCTTATATTAAGTAAAATTTAAGTAAAATATCGGTTCTCTGAAAAGTATCTTAATACTAAGGTGCATTTTAGAGAACCGTATTGAACGGTAAAAGAGGGAAAGTCTCGCCATTGGCGAAGCTTTAGTGAGAGGAATTGAGTTTGGATTTTGTTCAAAGTCAAGGAGAAATTAAATAACAAGGAAGAATCGTGCCAACTATCAACCAATTGGTAAGAAAAAACAGAAAAAAGGTGATTAAAAAATCAAAATCGCCAGCACTTGATAAGTGTCCTCAAAGAAGAGGTGTTTGTACAAGAGTTTATACAACAACTCCAAAAAAACCTAACTCAGCTTTAAGAAAAGTTGCAAAAGTTAGATTAACTAGTGGATTTGAAGTAATCAGTTATATCGGTGGTGAAGGACATAACTTACAAGAGCACTCAATTGTTCTAGTTCGTGGTGGTAGAATCAAAGATTTACCTGGTGTTAAGTATCACATCGTTCGTGGTGCACTTGATACTGCTGGTGTTGCTGGAAGAACAGTTGCAAGAAGTAAATATGGTACTAAGAGACCTAAATAACTTTTGCTAAAAACAGGTGTTATCCACAGTTTTGATAACATTTGAGTAAAATTTAAAAATTTGAAGGATTTTTATAAATGAGAAGAAGAAAAGCCCCGGTAAGAGAAGTATTAGCTGATCCTATCTATAACAACAAAATCGTAACAAAGTTTATTAACTATCTTATGTTAGATGGTAAAAAAAGTACAGCTGCAAAAGTTTTTTATGGTGCAGTTGAATTGGCAGAGCAGAGAAATGAAGGCGAAGAAAAAGGAATTGAAATTTTTATAGCTGCAATTGACAATGTTAAACCAGTAATGGAAGTAAAAAGTAGACGTGTCGGTGGAGCAACTTACCAAGTGCCTATCGAAGTAAGACCAGTTAGACAACAAGCACTTGCTTTGCGTTGGTTAGTATCATTTGCTAGAAAAAGAAGCGAAAGAACTATGGTTGAAAGACTAGCTAATGAGCTACTAGATGCTGCAAACAGTAGAGGTGCTACATTTAAGAAAAAAGAAGATACATATAAAATGGCTGAAGCAAATAAAGCTTTTGCTCACTATCGCTGGTAATAAGGAAAGATTATGGCAAGAAGTCACCCTATACAAAAAGTAAGAAACATTGGTATTGCTGCTCACATTGATGCAGGTAAAACTACAACTACAGAAAGAATCCTATTCTATACTGGTATTTCACATAAGATTGGTGAAGTGCATGACGGTGCAGCAACTATGGACTGGATGGAGCAAGAGAAAGAGAGAGGTATTACAATTACTTCAGCTGCAACTACTTGTGAATGGAAAAATCATCAGATTAATATTATAGACACTCCAGGTCACGTTGACTTTACTATTGAAGTTGAACGTTCTATGCGTGTTCTTGACGGTGCAGTAGCAGTATTTTGTGCTGTTGGTGGAGTTCAACCTCAATCAGAAACAGTTTGGAGACAAGCAACAAGATATAAAGTACCAAGAATGGTTTTTGTTAACAAAATGGATAGAACTGGAGCTGATTTTTATGAAGTCGAGAAGCAGATTATAAGTAGATTAAAATCTATACCTGTTCCTATTCAGATTCCAATTGGTGCTGAAGAAAACTTTAAAGGTGTTGTTGATTTAGTAAAAATGAAAGCACTAGTTTGGGAAGATGAAGCTGCAATGGGTTCAAATTACGAAGTGCAAGATATCCCTGCTGATTTAGTTGAAAAGGCTCAACAGTATAGAGAACATATGGTTGAGATGGTAGCTGAGACAGATGATGCACTTATGGAAAAATTTCTAGAAGGTGAAGATTTAACAAATGAAGAGATTGTAGCTGGTATTAAAGCTGGTTGTAATGCAATGACTTTCATTCCTATGCTTTGTGGAACTGCATTTAAAAACAAAGGTGTTCAACCTTTATTAGATGCTGTTGTTGATTATATGCCTGCACCAACTGAGGTTGCTGCGATTAAAGGTGAGTATGCAGATGGAACAGAGACTGCAGTTGAATCAACTGATGATGGTGAATTTGCAGCACTTGCTTTTAAAATTATGACTGATCCATTTGTTGGACAGCTTGCGTTTGTAAGAGTTTATCGTGGTAGCCTTGATAGTGGAAGTTATACATATAACACATCAAAAGGTAAAAAAGAGAGAGTAGGACGTCTACTTAAAATGCACGCCAATAAAAGAGAAGAGATTAAAACACTTTATGCTGGTGAAATTGGTGCAGTTGTTGGCCTTAAAGATACACTAACTGGTGATACACTAGCAGGTGAAAAAGATCAAGTTATTTTAGAAAGAATGGATTTTCCAGATCCAGTTATTTCTGTTGCAGTTGAACCAAAAACTAAAGCTGATCAAGAAAAAATGGGTGTTGCTCTACAAAAACTTGCTCAAGAAGATCCATCTTTTAGAGTTGAGACTGATGATGAGAGTGGACAAACAATTATCTCTGGTATGGGTGAACTTCACTTAGAAATTTTAGTTGATAGAATGCTTAGAGAGTTTAAAGTTGATGCAGAAGTTGGACAACCTCAAGTTAGTTATAGAGAGACTATTAAAAAGAGTGTTGAGCAAGAGTATAAGTATGCTAAGCAATCAGGTGGTCGTGGTCAATATGGTCACGTTTATCTTAGACTTGAGCCACTTGAGCCAGGTACTGGTTTTGAGTTTGAAAATGCAATTAAAGGTGGATCAGTTCCAAGAGAATTTATTCCTGCTGTTGAAAAAGGTTGTGTTGAAGCTATGGCTGGTGGTGTTCTTGCTGGATACCCAGTTGAAGATGTTAAAGTAACTCTATATGATGGAAGTTATCATGATGTTGATTCATCTGAAATGGCATTTAAACTTGCTGCTTCTATGGGTTTCAAAGCTGGAGCAAGAGCTGCAAATGCAATTATCCTTGAGCCAATGATGAAAGTTGAAGTAGAGACTCCTGAAGATTTCATGGGAGATGTTATAGGTGATCTTAATAGAAGACGTGGACAAATTAGTTCTATGGAAGAGAGAAGTGGTAACAAAATAGTTAACGCTTTTTGTCCTCTTTCAGAGATGTTTGGTTACTCAACTGATCTAAGAAGTCAGACTCAAGGTCGTGCTTCTTACTCTATGGAATTTGATCATTATGAAGAAGTTCCTAAGAATGTTGCAGAAGAGATTATTAAAAAGAGAAATGGATAATATTTCCAGACAATAGAACCAAGCCAAGTACACTTTAGAGTGTACTTGGCTTTTTTTTTCTTTGAAGTCCTCATAGCTCAGCTGGATAGAGCACTTGATTCCTAATCAAGAGGCCATGCGTTCGAATCGCATTGAGGACACCATAATATAAACTTTTTTTTACCTTAACTACTCTAGTATGAAATAAAAATGACAGCTACATTAAAGTTATATAGGAGTATTATTACATTAATTTACTAAATGAGGCTTTAGAACTTATGGCAACAATAACCGTTGATAATAAAGAGATAAAAGTTAAAAATGGTGCGTTACTGATTGAAGAGTTGTTAGCAAATGGTATTGAAATACCACATTTTTGTTATCATCCTGCTCTTGGTAAAGATGGAAACTGTAGAATGTGTATGGTTGAAATTGAAGGCAAAAAAAGGCCTCAAATCGCTTGTGATACTCCTATTAAAGATGGTATGATAGTACGTACTAAGAGTGAGAGTATACAAAGAGTAAAACGGCAGATTTTAGAAATGGAACTTGTCAATCATCCGATTGATTGTCCTGTTTGTGATCAAGCAGGTGAGTGCTCTTTACAAAACTACTACATGGATGTTGGTCTTTATGAAAGTAGACTTGGAACTCCAAAAACACATGGAAAAAAACATATTGATATCGGAGCAAATGTAGTTCTTGATCAAGAGAGATGTGTTTTATGTACTAGGTGTGTTAGATTTACAAAAGATATTACAAAAACAAAAGAGTTAGGTGTTTTAAATCGAACTGATCACTCTGTAATCACTACTTTTCCAGGACGTCCATTATCTAATCCATATGCTATGAATGTTGTTGATTTATGTCCTGTTGGGGCTTTGACAAGTAAAGATTTTAGATTTCATAAACGTGTTTGGTTTTTAGAACCAGATGAAGCTATATGTAACGGCTGTTCAAAAGGTTGTTCTTTATATGTAGATCATCATAAAGCTAAATATGAAAAAGATTCTATTTTTAGATATCGTCCTAGATTTAATGATAAAGTAAATGGATATTTTATATGTGATGTTGGAAGGCTTAGTTATAAACAAGAAAATATCAATAGAGATTCATTTGCTCAAATTAGAGGAAAAGAGAGTGAGTATGAATATGCAAGCGGAAAATTACTAAGACTTTTAAAACGTCATCATGGTAAAATAGTTATTTTACTTTCTCCTTCACTATCTCTTGAAGAGATGGTACAAGCAAAAAAATTGGCAAAAAAATATGATGCTTCTTTAAGTGGCTATGATGTTAATGAGTATGATTCTAAATTTGGAGATGATTATTTAAAATGTAATGATTTATCAACAAATAGAAGAGGATTTAATCTACTGAAAATAGATGAGAAAAAAGAGAGTTTAGATAAATCTTTAAATGATGTTGAGTTGATTGTACTTATAGGAAGAGATGATATTGAGACAATAAATAATTATGAAAATATTGAAGTAAAAGTTGTTTTAAATGCTTCAACACCTAAGAAAAGTGAGTTATATGATTTATATCTTCCAATATTAACTCATATGAGTCGTGAAGGTTCGTTTATAAATATAGATGGCTTTTTACAATTTAGTAAAGCTAATGTTGAATATGCACTAGAGACTCAAAGTTTATCAACAATCATATCTACTATTTTATCTGATAATATCTCAACATGTGAAGAGATTTGGGAAGATAGTTTAAAAAATATAATCGAAAATATAAGTTTAGAAGATATAAAAAAAGAATCCATAAAAATGAGTAACATATGAGCACAACACTTATAAGTATAGTTATTTTTAATATAGTAATGGCATTAATAGTTTCTTTAGTTTTTGTACCTATATTGGTCTGGATGGAGAGAAGGGTTGCTGGATTTATTCAAGATAGATTAGGTCCAAATAGATGTCATATTGGTGGAGTTAGGCTGGGGGGTATTATTCAATCATTTGCAGATATGCTAAAGCTTGTATTTAAAGAAGACTATAGACCCAGAGCTATAAAAGAGAAGTTACTTTTTACTCTTTCACCTGTGATTGTATTTGTAACAGCATATCTCTCTTTTATGGTAATTCCTTTTGCTGATGATTTAGTTATAGATGGCAAAAGCTATATTATGCAAGCACTTCCTATAGAGTTTGGATTACTTTGGATTTTAGCATTTGCTGGATTGGGTGTTTATGGACTTATGCTAGGTGGTTGGGCAAGTAATAATAAATATAGCCTTTTAGGTGGTATAAGAGCTGCAGCACAAGTGGTAAGCTATGAAGCAGTTATGGGGCTCTCTTTAGTATCAATGCTTATTGTTTATGGTTCTATTCACTTAGGAGATATGGTTAGATTTCAAGGTGAACTTATATGGGGATTTATCCCAGCTTGGGGTATTATTATTCAGCCAGTTGCAGCAATACTATTTATTATAACAGCATTTGCAGAGACAAATCGTGCACCTTTTGATATAGCTGAGGGAGAGAGTGAGATTGTTGGTGGATTTCATACAGAGTATAGTGCTATGAGATTTGGACTCTTTTTCGTTGGTGAGTATATTGCTATGGGAGCTGCTAGTGCATTGATAGTAACACTATTTTTAGGTGGTTATCAAATTCCTTGGTTAAATAGCAGCACATTGAAAGAGAATATAGATATAGTTTTTATGGTTATTGCTTTAATTATACCTATTATTAGTTACTTTTTTGCTGGATGGATTAAGAAAAACAATGTATGGCTTGAAGAGAGTGATATTAGAAATAGAGAAACAAAATGGCTTATTAATGGGCTAATAGGCATAAATGTAGTTATTATTGCCACATTGGCTTTTTTTATTATATTTGGTATAGGTGATAATGGTACAAATATTTCAGTAGTGATTTTACAAGTAATGACATTTATAGTAAAGTTGCTTATGATGAATTTCTTTTTTATATGGGTAAGATGGACTTTAGTTAGATTTAGATATGACCAGTTACAAAATTTAGCATGGAAAGTACTTCTTCCAATAGCAATAGCAAATGTATTTATTACAGGTATATTTGTTGTGGTTTTAGGAGTATAGTATGGGGATTAAAATAGTTCCAAGACATGGGAAAAGTTTAAAAGACAGACTATACTTACCTGCAATAGCCGGTGGTATGAAAGTTACTTTTTCTCATTTTATAAAAAATTTGAAAGATACATCAAATATAGAAACACTCTGTTATCCTGAAGAAAATCCAAAAGATATAACTTCAAGATATAGAGGCATTCATCGTTTGACAAAAAGAGAAGATGAAAGTATAAGATGTGTTGCTTGTTTTATGTGTGCTACAGCATGTCCTGCTGATTGTATTTTTATTGAGGCAGTTCAAAGGGAAGATGGGGTAGATGAAAAAATGCCTGCAAAATTTAGTATAGATTTGTTGGAGTGTGTATTTTGTGGAGGGTGTGTAGAAGCATGCCCCTGTGATGCTATCCGTATGGATACAGGGATATTTAGTTTTGTAAAGAAAACAAGAGAGGATTTTGTTGTGGATAGAGATACTCTACTTTCACATAAGCCTATGAAAGGTGGAAACTAATGGTAGATATTGTATTTTTAGTTTTAGCCTTTTTTGCCATTGGTGGAGGGTTGGGTATGATACTTTTTGCTCAGCCTATGTATTCTGCAATGAGTCTTATAGTTTGCCTTATTGCATTGGGTGGAGTGTTTGCTCTTTTAAGTGCTCCATTTTTATTTATGGTGCAAATCATTCTTTATGCAGGAGCTATTGTAACTCTTCTTCTTTTTATAGTTATGTTTTTAAATATAAAAAAAGAAGACCTTCCTGATGAACCTAATAAAATTACGACAATAGTAGCTGGAGCGATATTACTAATACCATTTAATATAATGATTTTAAAAGCTTTTAATACATTTCCAGAAAAATCAATGAATATTTTAGGTAATGGATTTGGTACTATTAATGATTTTGGTATAGATCTTTTTAGAGGATGGTTAGTTCCATTTGAACTTATATCAATGTTGCTTTTAGCAGCATTAGTTGGTGCAGTAGTTTATGCAAGAAAGGAGAAACCAAATGGCTGATTTGCTTCTGTCATATATAGCATTAGCTATGATTCTTTTTTCAATAGGTTTTTTGGGTATTATAAGTAGAAAAAATATTTTTATAGTTTATATGTCGATTGAACTTATGCTAAATGCTGTAAACTTAATATTTATAGCTCTTGGAAGATATTATGAATCAATGCAGCCACAAGTTATGGCATTGATTATTATAGCTATTGCCGCAGCTGAAGCTGCTGTTTTCTTATCTCTTATAGTTGTTCTTTATAGAAGAAAAAAATCATTAAATTCTGATATTTTTACAGTTCTTAGCCAAAAGGATGCAGCTCATGAGTAATTTTTTATTGGCATTTATTGTTTTGGTACCATTTGTTAGTGCTACTATCTTGGGTATTATGTATTTGTATTCAATTAAAATATCTAAAATACCAAATTTTGCTTTTACTATATTGGGGTTAAGTGCTCCTGCTATTAGCTTTACTATTGGTATATCATTTTTTTTAAAGATGCTAGCAAATGATGAAATTTTTATATATAAAGCATATAGGTGGTTGAGTGTAGATGCATATGATATTGATATGGGATTTATGGCAGATCAACTCTCTATTTTTATGGTTCTTTTTATTACTTTTGTAGGTGGCTTAATTCATATCTATGCCGTGGGATATATGAAAGATGATGAAGGATATGGAAAGTTTTTCTTTTATTTTAATCTGTTTTTAGGGTCAATGCTTCTTCTTGTTTTAGCTGATAGTCCAATTATAATGTTTATTGGCTGGGAAGGTGTTGGGGTTTGTTCTTACTTTTTGATTAGTTATTATTATGAAAACAGCGAAAATGTAAAAGCAGGAAATAAAGCTTTTATAGCAAATCGTGTTGGTGATTTAGGATTTATAATAGCTATGGTTACTATGTTTTATTATGCTGGTTCAAATGGACTTGATTATATAAATTTAGAAGCTGGATTAGCTAATTTACCTATAAATATATTAACATTTATAGGATTAGCACTTTTTGTTGGCGCTATAGGTAAATCAGCTCAGATTCCTTTGTTTGTTTGGCTACCAGATGCTATGGCAGGACCAACTCCTGTTTCAGCTCTTATTCATGCTGCTACTATGGTAACTGCGGGTGTTTATATGGTTGCAAGATTCCATTTTTTATATGATATGATTCCAAATGTTGGACTATTTATAGCTTATATAGGAGCATTTTCAGCTTTATTTGCAGCAATTGTTGCTACTAGACAGACAGATATTAAAAAGATACTAGCTTACTCAACTATGAGTCAATTGGGGTATATGTTTATTGCTGTTGGTTTAGGTGCATATAGTGTAGGGATATTTCATGTTTTTACGCATGCATTTTTTAAGGCACTTTTATTTATGGGTGCAGGAGCTGTTATAGTTGCCCTTCATCATGAACAAAATATATTTAAAATGGGTGGTATGAAAAGCAAAACTCCATTGGTATTTTATACAATGCTCATTGCAACTTTAGCTATTACTGGTATCCCTCCTTTTGCAGGATTTTTTAGTAAGGATGAGATATTGCTTACGGCATTTAGTTCTGAGCATTATCTACTTTGGGCTATTGGTGTAGTTACTGCCATATTAACAGCTTACTATATGTTTAGATTGATTTTTGTGGTCTTTTTTGGACAGAATTATAAAAAAGATAGAACAATCCACTTTGTTCCAAATAGTATGTTAATGCCTTTGGTAGTCTTAGCAATAGGTGCGGTTTTAGCTGGCTTTATTGGTGTGCCAGAAGTATTAGGTGGACATAATCTTGTTGGAGAGTGGTTGTCAAATTGGCATTTAAGTTCTTTACATGTAACTCATAAAACAGAGATTATTTTAATGGGTGGAAATATTTTAGCAGCTTTTATTGGTATATTTATAGCATATAAAAAGTTTTATATGTACAATATGAAAGATATTGTTGAGCCAACAGGATTAGTTTGGAATAAATTTTATATAGATGAAATATATGATAGATTTATCATACAAAAAGCAAAAGCATTAAGTGTTTTTATCTCCTACAAAATAGATGTAAATATTATAGATAAAATTGTAATGGGACTTTCTCATAGTTTTATAAAAAGCGGACATGTTGTAGCAAGAATGCAAAATGCAAATACACGTTTTTATGCCTTTACAATGCTTGTGGGCGTTAGTGTTATTTCAACATATTTAATTATAGTAATGAGGTAGATGATGGATTTTGGAATACTTTCGGTAATTATATTTTTGCCAATGTTTGTGGCTTTTTCAATGTTAATTTTACCTTTTGGTGCAAAAGGCACAAGAAATGCTGCGTTTATAACCTCTATAATCATCTTTGCTTTGGTAGGTTATGTATATTATAATTTTGAGATTTCTGGTTATATGCAGTTTCGTGAACATTATACATGGATTGCTACTTATGGTATAAATTACAGTTTAGGAATAGATGGTTTTTCTTTGATTATATTGATGCTTATCGCTACTCTTATACCAAGTGCATATCTTTGGTTATGGGATGGTAGAACAAAAGGTTATTGGGTAAGTATGTTACTTATTCAAACGGGTATTACCGGAACTCTTTTTTCTCAAGATTTGATTCTATTTTACTTTTTTTGGGAAGCGATGTTACTCCCTGTATTTATGATAATAGGTATGTTCGGAACTGGCAATAGAGTATTTTCTACGATTAAAATTACAGTTTATACCATCTTAGGTTCATTATTTATGCTCATATCTATTTTGTATCTGGGTGTTGCTTTTTTCCACAATTATGGTTTTTGGAGTTTTGCACTAAATGATATAGTTCAAATTACAAATCTAAGTAGGACTGAAGAGATATGGTTATTTTTTGGATTTATGATTGCTTTTGCTATTAAAATACCACTATTTCCATTTCACACTTGGTTACTTGAAACATATTCAAATTCACCTACAGGTGGTGTATTTTTACTTTCGTCAATTATGGCAAAACTTGGAGTTTATGGAATAGTTCGTTTTGTAATGCCTATTTTCCCAGAATTATATAAAGAATTTGCTCCTATATTTGTCTGGCTTGGTATATTTGGGCTTATCTATTTTGGTATAGCAGCTATGATGCAAGTTAACATAAAGAAAATGTTTGCTTACTCTTCTGCCTCTCATCTTGGGTTTATTGTTACTGGTATCTTCTCTCTTAATGTTTACGGTATGACTGGTGCAGCTTATCTAATTATTGCACATGCTATGGCAACGGGAGGATTATTTTTACTAGTAGGTAAAATGGAGTATAGTATTGGTATCAAAGCGATTCCAGCACTTGGTGGTATTGCAAAAAAAGCTCCAGTATTTACAGTATTTTTTGGCATAATGCTTTTATGTATTGTTGGACTTCCAGGAACCAATGGTTTTGTAAGCGAGTTTCTTATTATCTTAGGAGCTTTTGGATTTACTCCAAGTGCTGGAATTATTTCGGCATTGACTGTTTTAATAGCAGCAAGTTTTATGTTTTGGATGTTCCAAAGAGCTATTTTGTCAGATAGTGGAAATGATGTATCACAAATGAAAGATCTGAATTTTAAAGAAATAGTAGGGATAATACCATTGGCATTTTTAATTATTGCTATGGGCGTATATCCTGATTGGTTTTTTTACAAAATAGAGCCAACTATACAACACTATTTGATTGATATATTAGAGATAAGGAACTAATAATGAATATGCCAGATTTTATATATCTATTACCTCTATTTTTTGTTGGATTTGGGGCAATATCGATGATGATAATTAGTACTTTCAAGAGTGTTACGATTAAAAAAGGTGCATCTTTTACTTTATTGTTTTTAGTTATGTCTTTTTTTGCAAATC
>CAZIAJ010000004.1:0-24391 GCA_964537565.1 uncultured Sulfurospirillum sp. | reverse complement strand
AGATATGGTAGTATTGATGCAAAGACATTTAAAATTGCTTCTGAGCTTATAGAATCTGGAGCAGATCCAAAAAAAGTTGCTGCTGAGGTAAAGAGTAGAGTATCTTTAGCAAAGACCAGATTGATTGCTTATATGTTAAGAGATTTTGAACTTAATTTTGATGCAACTATAGCTTCTATAATTTTTGATGAAGCAATATTAGAAGCAACAGGAGCAAAAAGAAGTGATACAAAAAATATTATAAGTATGCTTCGTGATATCGCAAATGTAAAAGTGGCTTTGATGGTTTTAGAAGTCAAAAATGGTTGTAAAATTTCACTTAGAAGTGATGGAGACATAGATGTTTCTAAGATTTCAGCTATATACGATGGTGGAGGTCACAAAGGTGCTGCAGGTTTTAATGTAAAAAGTAGTGATTTAAGAGCTACACGTAAAGAAATATTAGATTTATTAAAGAGGTAATATGAGAAATACAGAAGTAAAACTTCGTGCTTTCTCGAAGAGAGTGATTGCTTTGCAACCGCTTCGCTTCACAAGAGTCGCGAGGAATTTTTGCTGGGCTTTGCTCAGTAAAAAGGGGACAGTTTGAGTAAAAAGGGGACAGTTTGAGAAAAAAGAATAGTTCATCAGGAATAATAGTTTTAATCATTTTGATTTTGATAGCAGCAGCATTAGGATATCTTTACAATTCAAAAATGTTTGAAAGAGTACCACCTACTATAGATTTGAAGAGTAGTATAGATTGGAATTTAAAAAAACCAATACCAGTTAAGATAAGTGATGAGAGTGGTATAAAGTTTATTCGTGCAACACTAAGTGATGGAAAGAATTCTATAGTATTATCAAAAAAACTTTTTGAAGTATCAAAAAAAGAGTATGTTTTAGATATAAAATTTCCTAGAACTGGTTTTGTGAGCAATAAAAAGAACTTTGAATTAACGATAGAAGCAGTAGATGCTAGTAAATGGAATTTTTTCTCAGGTAATAAAGAGATTAAAAAATCTATTATACATGTAGATACAAGAAGACCAGAATTGATGATAATTAATAACTCCTATAAGATTATAAGAGGGGGTGTTGCTACGGTTGTATTTAAAGCAAAAGATGACAATTTAAAAGATCTGTATATTGAGACAAATTTTGGAAAGATTTTTAAACCAACACCTTTTTATAAAGATGATAATTATATTTCACTACTCGCTTGGCCAAGTTATGAAAAGAATTTTAAAGCAACTATAGTTGCACGGGATTATGCAGGAAACGTAGCTAAAAGTAGGGTTAGATTTTATTTAAAAGGAAAAAGATATAAAATATCTAAAATATCGTTAAAAGATAAGTTTTTAGATGGTAAAATATCAGATTTAGCAGAAGAAGATGATTCAACTACTATAAATATGAATAAGTTAGAGAGATTTAAGTATGTTAATGAAGGTATGAGAGGAAAAAATGAAGATTTGATAAGCAAGATGACATCTTCAGTACCTACGCAAATAATTAGTTTTTTTAAACTAAAGCCATTTTATCCTCTTAGAAATGGAGCAGCAGTTGCTAGCTTTGGAGATCATAGGTACTTTAGTTATGGAGGTAGTCCTGTTAGTGAGTCCTATCATCAAGGTTTAGATCTTGCTAGTACAGCAGGGGCAGATATAATCGCTTCAAATCCTGGATTAGTCGTATTTGCAAAATACAATGGAATATATGGAAAAAATATTATTCTTTCTCATGGATTAGGATTATATACTCTTTATGGACATAACTCTTCTTTTTTAGTTGATGAGGGTGAAAAAGTTAAAGCAGGTGATGTTATATCTAAAACAGGTATGACTGGTCTTGCACTTGGGGATCATTTACATTTTGGTGTATTGGTTCAAGGTATAGAAGTTCGACCAGAAGAGTGGATGGATAAAAATTGGATGAAAGATAATGTTTTTGATGTTATCAAATCAGCAAAAAAGATAATTGACCGAAAATGATAGTAAAGCAGAAGAATTTACGAGTTTTTCATATAACTGTAGATAAAAAAGATGATTTTTTAGAGTATTTAAAAAAGAATAAAATAATACTGATGGAATTCTTTTTGCTTTTGGACGGTGAAGTAGGTGAGGATATAGAAAAAATAGTAAACGAAGGTGGATTTTGCTATAAAAATATATCTGCATGTAGATTAAGATTATCTAATGTAAAAAAAGAAGTAATTGACGAAATACCAAAAGAGAAAAAAAAGATACAAAAAACATTAGAAGAGCAAGTAGTAAAAGTGAAACTCAAAATATACGAACGTCCAATTCGTTCAGGTGAAGAGATAAATGAAGAGTTACCTGTAGTAGTTTTTGGGCGTGTTAATAGTGGTGCAAAACTTTTTTGTACACAAAGTGTTTCGATTTATGGCATAATAGATGGTTTAGTTCAGTGTGATGGAGAGTATATAGTTCTTCATGGGTTGAGTGAACGAGGAAATTTGATTTTTAATGGAGAAATTGTAGATAAAGAACTTCTTCAAAATGGTATTTTACAAAAGATAACACATAAAAATAATAAGATAGAAATAAGGGAAATTTAGTGCGTCAAACTACAGTTGCTAAAAAAGTTGAAAGTGTTGGTATAGGATTACACAAAGGTGAGCCTATTGAGATAATACTAGAACCACTTGAAGCAAATAGTGGTATAGTTTTTTATAGATCTGATGTAGGTATGAGTTTAAAAGCATCTCCTGAAAATGTAGTAAATACAAGTAATGCAACTGTTATAGGTGATGGACAAAACTATATATCAACTATAGAGCATCTACTCTCTGCAATATACTCTTATGGAATAGACAATATTCGTATAACTTTAAATGGAGCAGAAGTTCCTGTTATGGATGGTAGTGGTGCGAGTTTTTGTATGATGTTAGACGAAGCAGGCAGAAGAGACCTCGATAAAAACAAGAGTGTATTAATTATAAAAAGAGAAGTAGAGGTAGTTGATGGAAAGAAATTTGCTAGAGTGAAACCATCTATAAAACCTTCATATGACTTTGAGATAGATTTTCCTCATCCAGTTATAGGAAAACAAAATTATCAATTTGAATTTAGTAAACGTGCTTATATTGAAGAGATTTCAAGGGCTAGAACATTTGGATTTTTAAAAGATGTTCAATATCTACAAAGTAGAGGACTTGCCCTTGGAGGTTCACTAGACAATGCAATAGTTTTAGATGATAAAAAGATATTGAATCCAGATGGACTTAGATTTCAAGACGAATTTGTAAAGCATAAAATTTTAGATGCTATAGGAGATTTATCACTTTTAGGAGCTCCTGTTTTAGCTGATTATGAGTCATTTGCAGGTAGTCATAATTTAAATCATTTATTAACAAAAGAGATTTTAAAAGATCCAAAAAACTATGAAGTACGTGATTTTGCTATGGCAGAAGAGCTTGGTCTTGTAGAGGTATTCGCATAAAATCTATAGTAGATATTGTTGTTATATCTTTAACTTCTCCTTTGCAAGTTGGCATATATGAAAACAACAAACTTATAAAAGAGTATTCAACAAAAGAGCATACTAGTGAAGTTTTACCTTATATCTTTAAAGAGATATTAGAGAGCTTTACATGTAAACGAGTTTTCTTTGCTCGTGGGCCGGGTAGTTTTATGGCTATTAAGATTACATATATATTTTTAAGAACACTCAGTATAACAAAAGATATAGAGCTTTTTGCATCAGATGGATTTAATTTTAACTCAAACAAACCTATAAGAGCGATGAGAAAAATGTATTTTGTAAAAAAAGATGATAAAATAGAGACAGAGTTTTTTGAAGAAGAGCAAACTAGTGAGTTTATTTTACCAAAAACTATAGAGTTAGAAAATTTTACGAAAGATATAGAGCCACTTTATATCTTGCCAGCAGTATAATTAAGGAAATCAATGAGGATTAGAATCCCCGCTACAAGTGCAAACTTAGGACCTGGATTTGATAGTTTAGGATTGGCAATAGCACTATATAATTATGTAACAATAGTCCCATATACTTGTCAAAGTATCTCTATAAAAGGCGAAGGCTCAAGTAATAGGAGATTGAAAGTAAACAATATTTTTGTATCTATTTTTAAAGATATTTATCAAGAATTAGATGGTGAAAAAAAAGATTTCAGATTTGAGTTTGAAAATAATATTCCTTTTTCAAGAGGTTTAGGCAGCAGTTCAGCTGTTATAGTTGGAGCAATTGCAAGTGCTTATGAGATGGCAAATGTAAAAATTTCAAAAGAGATTATACTTAATCGTGCTTTAGTTTATGAAAATCATCCAGACAATATTGCTCCAGCAGTTTATGGAGGATTTACAACATCTATAGTTGCAGATGATTGTGTAAAAACATTAAAAAAAGAGATATCAAAAGATATAAAAGCTGTTATGGTTATACCAGATAGACCTATGAGTACTGCACAATCGAGAACACAACTACCAAAGTCATATCATATGAAAGATGTAACATTTAATAGTTCTCGTGTAGGGTTTATGAGTGCAGCTTTTTTTAGTGAAAAGTGGGAATTGTTAAAGTATGCAAGTTGGGATAGAGTACATGAAAACAGAAGAATGAAGAAGATGAAGGAACTATTTAGTGTAAGAAGAATAGCATTAAAAAATGGAGCTCTTATGAGTACACTTTCAGGAAGTGGTTCATCTTTTTTCTCTTTAGTTTATAAACAAGATGCTGAAAAATTGAAAAATATATTGGGAAAATCGTTCCCAAATTTTATAGTAGAAGTATATGATTTTGATAATATTGGTTTTAAAGTTGAAAAATAGTTTAATTTTGGTATAATAGCACGCGAATAACAAAACATAGTTTTTGTTCTACTGGAAGACAAGCTTTAATTACGAGGAATTTTAGATAAAAAAGCCTATCCGAATGTGTATCGTCTGTAGAGGAAGATATGAGCAAGACATACTAATCCGCTTTCAAATAAATAATGGAAAATTAATAGAGTTTTCAAAAGCAGGACGTAGTAGTTATATATGTAAAGATTGTATTTTGTTGGATGGTAAACGTTTAACAAAAATTTTCAGTAGCAAATTTAAACAAAAAATAGATGATTTTGGGACAATAGTTCCAACTAAGGAGACTTGATCGAATGGACAAGGTGCGTATAAAAGAGATTGCAGAAGAGCTTGGTTTACAAAGCAAAGAAGTTGTTGAAAAAGCAACTGATATAGGACTAGCTGTTAAAGCAGCAAATAGTTCTGTTACTCCAGAAGAGGCTGAAAAGCTTATGAATTATGTTTTAACAGGCGTAAAAGAGGAGCCAAAATCAGCTAAACCTGAGCCTACTGTAAAAAAAGCTGAAGCAGAACCTAAAAAGGAAGAGCCAAAGCCTAAAGAGAAAGCTACACCTAAAAAAGAGGTAGTTAAAGAGAAGCCTGTTGAAAAAGAGACTCCTAAGAAAGTTGAGAAAAAAGTTATTAAAGAAGAGCCAAAAAAAATAGAAACTACAAAAGTTGAAACAAAAGAAGTTGAAACAAAGAAAGTAGAAACTATAAAAGTTGAACCAAAAATAATAGAAGAAAAAGTACCAAGCGAAACGAAGAGTGAGGCTAAAAAAGAGCTTGAAGTAACAACTCTTAAAGAAGAGCCAAAAGTTGAGCCTGAAGAGAAAAAACCAGAACCAAAGAAAGAGAGCTTAGCAAGTGCTAGTGTTCGTAAGCGTAGAGGTTTGGTTATAGTAAAGAAAAAGAGACCAGTTAAAGTGGAAGCTGACCCTAAAAGTTTTCCTTCACCTTATGCAAAAAAGAAGAATTCTCAGCCTTTAGAATCTGTTTTTGGTAGTGTAAGTGATAGTGTTAAGAAGAAGAAAAAAATTAGAAAAAGTCCTGTAGGTAAGCAAAGCAATACAGAGAAAATGGATATAGCTTTTAGTGATATGGCTGATATAAGACTTGATTTAGATGATAATATGGTGGTTTTACCAGATTTAACTATAAAAGCAGAGCCAAAAGTAGAACAAAGAACAAAGAAAAACAGTGATCCATCACAAATAAGAACTACAAAAAGACCAAGTTTTATTCAACCCCAAGGAATAAAAAGACGTGGAAGAAAAAGACGTGTAAAAAAATCTGTAGATGTAAATGATGCAGTAGTGACTTCTGTTGAAATTCCTGAAGAGATTAGAGTATATGAGTTTGCCGAGAAGATCAATAGACAAGCTGGTGAAGTTATAAAAGAGCTATTTTTACTTGGTATGATGGTTACAAAGAATGACTTTTTAGATAAAGACTCTATCGATATTTTAGCAGAAACTTTTGAAGTAGAAGTAACAACAGTTGATACTCAAGAAGAGTTTGATTATGTTGGTGCTTATGAAGAATCAAATGAAGAGCAGATGGTAGAACGTGCTCCAATCATTACCATTATGGGTCATGTTGATCATGGTAAGACTTCACTCTTAGACTATATTAGAAGTTCAAAAGTAGCAAGTGGTGAAGCTGGTGGAATCACTCAACACGTTGGTGCATATATGGTTGAAAAAGATGGAAGAAAGATAACATTTATAGATACACCAGGTCACGCAGCTTTTACCGAGATGAGAAGTCGTGGAGCACAAGTAACGGATATTGTTATTATTGTTGTAGCTGCTGATGATGGTGTTATGCCTCAAACAAGGGAAGCTGTAGAGCATGCAAAAGCTGCTGGGGTTCCTTTTATAATAGCTATGAATAAAATGGACTTAGAGTCTGCAAATCCTGACCTTGCAAAAGCTGGTTTGGCTGAGCTTGATGTTACTCCTGTTGATTGGGGTGGAGATTATGAGTTTGTAGAAGTTTCTGCAAAGAGTGGTATGGGTATAGATGACTTATTAGAAGTTGTTCTTCTTCAAGCTGATTTACTAGAACTTAAAGCAGATCCAGATAGAGAAGCAAAAGCTACAGTTATTGAGAGTTCAGTTGAAAAAGGAAGAGGTCCTGTTGCAACAGTTGTTATCAATGAGGGAACTTTAAGAGTTGGTGATGTTATAGTTGCTGGAACTGGACATGGTAAAGTAAGAGCTCTTCTTAATGATATTGGTAAGCCAGTACAAGAGGCACTTCCAGGTGAACCTGTGGTTGTTTTAGGACTTAGTGAAGTTCCAGGTTCTGGAGAGCATCTTGTAAGTGTAAAAACAGATAAAATAGCTCGTGAATATGCACAAAAAAGAGCAGATTATCTAAGACAAAAAGAGCTTTCAAAATCAACAAAAGTAACTTTAGATGAGTTAAGTAGTAAGATTGCAGAAGGTGCTATAAAAACTCTACCTGTTATCTTAAAAGCAGATGTTCAAGGTTCACTTGAAGCTATAAAAGGCTCATTAGCTAAGATAAAAAATGATGAAGTAAAGATAAATATCATTAGTTCGGGAATTGGTGGAATTACAGAGAGTGATGTAGCTTTAGCAGAAGCTAGTGAAAACTGTGTAATTTTAGGTTTCCATGTAAGACCTACAGGAAGTGTAAAAGATAAAGCAAAAAGTAGTGGCGTAGAGATAAAAACTTATAATATTATATATGATTTGATTGATGACGTTACAGGACTTGTTTCAGGTCTTCTTTCACCAATAATAAGAGAAGAAAATATAGGTCAAGCACAAGTTCGTGAAGTATTTGTTGTTCCAAAAATTGGAGCGATTGCTGGATGTATTGTTACAGATGGTTCAATAAAACGTGGTGTTAAAGTTCGTCTTATTCGTGATGGTGTTATCATTTATGAAGGTAGTGTATCTTCACTTAAACGTTTTAAAGATGATGCAAATGAAGTTAAAAAAGGTTATGAGTGTGGTATCGGTATCGAAGGATATAATGATATTAAAGAGGGTGACTTTATAGAGAGCTTCAAAGAAGTAGAAGAACAAGCAACACTATAATGTCTGAGAAATCAATAAAATTACAACGCACAGAGAGTGTCTTAAAGGAACTTATCCCCGAAGCACTCTCTACTTTAAATGACGATATGTTAAATGGACTTTGTGTTATAGATGTAGAGTGTACACGTGGAAAATACGATGCAACAGTCTATCTTGATAAGATGATGTTTGATGAGAGTGAACAAAAATACATTATAAATCACCTAAAAAAAGTAAATTCACATATAAAATCTCACTGTATGCAGAGTGAAGGTTGGTTTAGATGTCCTAATTTTAGATTTAAATTTGATGATAAACTAGAGAAACAAAATGAGATGGATGCACTTTTTGATCAAGTGGCACGAGAGTTAGAGAAGGGGAAAAAAGATGACAACTAAAGAGACAATAGTAAATATTCTTCATGATTGTGGAGTTGAGCTTTATGACCTTGAAACTGTTAGTGAAAATGAACAGAAAATTTTTAGAATTTACATAACAAGTGCAGATGAAAAAGTAAATCTTGACAAATGTGCAGAGGTGACAAGAATTTTATCTCCTATTTTAGATTTAGAGCCACCAGTAAATGGTGTATATACTCTAGAGATAAGCTCACCTGGGATCGAAAGACCACTTAAAAAAATGGAGCATTATGTTGGCTCTATTGGAGAAGATGTAAAAGTAAAACTTATAAATACAGATAAAATTATAGGTAAATTAGATTCTGTGCAAGATGGAAAACTAACTATCATAGAGTATGATGGTGAAGTTACTGTTGTACCAATGGACGATATAGAGAAAGCTAGAACTTACTACAAATGGTAAACTGACATGTGTCATTTTATAGATTTAGCACTTGAAAAAGCTTGGGCTTATCAAGGGTTAACTTACCCAAATCCTCCCGTTGGAGCGGTTATAACTGATAATAAAAACAATTTTATTGCTTATGGTGTACATAAAAAAGCAGGAACTCCTCATGCAGAAGTGAATGCAATAAAAAAAGCATACTACAAACTTACAAATGATAATAAAATTTTGGATATAAAAGACTCTATAGAAATTCATAAATATCTATATACAAAACATAATGATATTTTCAGAGATAAAAATATCTACGTAACGTTAGAGCCATGCAATCACTTTGGTAAAACTCCACCATGCTCACAGCTCATTAGTGAGCTTGGATTTAAAAGAGTTATTGTAGGTACACGTGATTCAAATGTAAAAGCGAGTGGTGGTGTAGAGTTCTTAAAACAAAAAGGTTTACATGTAGAGGTTTTAAACTCTCTTACATGTAAAGAAATTTTAAAACCTTTTGAGAGTTGGCAAAAAGAACCATTTATTTTTTTTAAACTTGCCATGAGTAACAATGGAGTGATTGATGGCGGAGTTATTACATGTAAAGCTTCACGCGAGTTAGTTCATAAGCTAAGAGATAGATGTGACTTACTCGTAATAGGTGGCAATACAGTAAGAGTAGATAGACCGACTCTTGATGCAAGATTGTGTGATGGAAAAGCTCCTGATGTACTCATCTACTCAAAAAGTAAAGATTTTGACAAAGAGATACCACTTTTTCACGTAGCAAATAGAATTGTACATGTAGAAGATAACTTTGAGATAATAAAAAAATATAATTTTGTTATGATTGAAGGTGGAGAAGGAATGCTTAAAGCTACTAAAGAGTTGACAAATCACTATCTTATCTTTCGTTCACCTCATTTTAAAGATGGAAATACACCAAAAATATCTCTAAAACTAAAAGAGTTAAACTCCTCACGTATAGGAGAAGATAGACTCACTTGGTTTAAAAAACTTGGATAATTTACTTCTATTGCAATTTGCTATTTTTTTACTCTCTGGTTTCGTTCATGGGCTTTTAGGCTTTGGTTTTCCCATGATAGCCACCCCTTTGCTCTCTACTTTTCTTAGTATAAAAGAGGCAGTTTTATTAACACTTTTTCCTACAATGGCTTCAAATGCACAAGTCATTAAAAAAACAGGCAACTTTCAAAAGATTTGGCAAGAGTATAAACTAATCATTATTTTTGTAGTTTTAGGTAGTTTTATAGGAACAAATTTTCTTATTGAGTTCAACTCACCATACTACAAACTAATACTTGCTTTAGTTATCTTACTTTATCTAAACAAAGAGAAAATGAAAATTTCTTTAGAGGAAACTATACTCAATAATCCTAAAAAAATGATGGTACTATTTGGTCTTTTAAGCGGTATTGTGAGTGGTTTAGTCAACATCATGTTGCCTGTTCTTGTTATATATGTTTTAGAGATGAAGCTTTTGAAAAACATATCATTTACTCTTATGAATTTCTGTTTTTTAGCTAGTAAAGTGACTCAAATTTTCATATTTGGAGGGCATGGTGATTTTTCATTTGATTTTATGATGTTCATGATTCCTGTAATTTTTATCTCGATTGTAGGTCTGCTTTTAGGTGAAAAAATGAGAAATTTTATCAATGAAGAACTCTATAAAAAAATGCTCATATGGCTTCTTTGGGCTCTCTCTTTATATCTTATATTCGATACTTTTTCTTAAAAGTAGTTCCCGTGCACTCTTATACATAGAGGTAAATTCTGAATCAATCTCATCTATAAGTGGCGAGTACTTTAAAAAAGTGCTCCATACCTGAACAGAGGGTTTCTCTTTGTTTTTAACTTTTAAAGCAAGGGCAGTAGAGCCATTTATAAGGCCTTTAAGTATGAAACTCTCTTCTTTTAAAGAAGGTATTTTTTTCCACTCTTTCCACTTATTTTCAAGAACTTCATGCCCTTCTATAAAATCATCAGTTTCTACTGCATGTATAAATTTTTCAAGTTCGTTCAAAAATACTCCTATATAATATATTGATGTTTATTATATAGAAAAAGTCTACTATAAACAAGATATAATACTGTTTATCTTTACAAGTAATAGGAAAAACCAACTAATGAATTACAAAAAAATATTAAAAGAGATATCCGAAGAAGTTCAAGGCCTTTATGGCAAAGGTAAGGTAGCTGATTATATTCCTGCGCTTAGTCGTGTTAATCCAAACCATTTTTCTATGAGCCTACAGCTTTTAGATGGAACTACTTATCATATAGGTGATGAGAATAGAAAATTTTCTATACAAAGTATCTCAAAAGTCTTTACTTTTACGCTAGCTATTCACCTATATAAAAGTGAGTTGTATAAATATGTTGGTCATGAGCCATCTGGAAACTCTTTTAATTCGTTAGTGCAATTAGAGTATGAAAATGGAATTCCAAGAAATCCTTTTATTAATGCAGGAGCAATAGTCATAACCGATTTACTTATGACTAAGTATAAAGAGCAAACATTTTCTAAGATTTTAGATTTTATTCATAGTGTTAGTGACATTCACCAGATTACTTACGATAAAGAGGTTGTTCAATCAGAGAAAGATTATGGTTATAGAAACTTAGCTTTAGTTAGTATGATGAAAAGTTTTAAGAACATAAACAATGATATTTTTAATATTTTAGACAATTATTTCATGCATTGCTCTATCTCTATGAGTACAAAAGAGCTTAGTAGAGCCATGCTTTTTTTAGCAAATCATGGAAAAGATACTCTTACATGTAAAGAGTTTATTACCCCATCTCAAGCAAAAAGAATAAACTCACTTATGCTTACATGCGGACACTATGACGCATCTGGGGACTTTGCTTACAGAGTAGGACTTCCAGGGAAAAGTGGTGTTGGCGGAGGCATAGTAGCAGTTGTACCAGATGTTATGTCTATTTGTGTCTACTCCCCAGAACTAAACAAAAAAGGAAATTCACTTATCGGAACAAAAGCTTTAGAACTGTTTACTACTAAAACAGGACTGTCTATTTTTTGAGCCAAGTGTGTTATAATGTTGCTTCGTGCTACTATTATACAAAAGGAATTTAGAATTGGAAATTGTAACATTAGTTTTTTTATTAACATCAACAGTTATTATTTTGACACCAGGTCAAGATATGATTTTAGTAATGTCTCGTTCAATTGCACAGGGGCAAAAAGCTGGAGTTATGACAGCATTTGGAGTAAGTGTTGGATTGATAGGACATACACTATTGGCTACATTAGGATTAGGTGCTTTATTACTATCATCTGAATTTTTATTTAGTATTATAAAATTTATTGGTGCAGGATATTTAATCTATATTGGATATCAACTTCTAAGAAGTAAAGACCATAGAATAAATATGAAAAATTTACCAAAAGTATCTTACAAAAAAATGTTTATACAAGGAGCATTATCAAATATAATGAATCCTAAAGTTGCAATATTTTACTTTTCTTATTTACCACAATTTGTAATACCAAATAGTGGAAATGAAACAATACAACTTTTTATATTAGGGGTTACATTTGCAACTTTAACTTTTGCACTTAAAGCACCAATAGGATTTATATCTGGATTGCTATCATTTTGGATAAAAACAAGACCTATTATTTTGAAATATATTCATAGAACAAGTGGTATTATTTTAATTGGATTAGGCCTTAGACTTGCATTTGAAGAAAGAAATTAATATAATTTGGTCAGCTCTCAACTATGAACTTTTAGTCATTTATCCCTAACAAAAAGGGAAGGTTATATTTGATTCAGGACAAAATATAGAAGAGTTGTTATTACAAAAATTACTAAGAGGCATATATCAGCAAAATAGAATAGCCAATAAATTACCTTGCACAGAGCGCTAAACGTACTAGCTACGATGATATTATTAACTTCTGTATTTTAATTTTGACTTGACATTTAAGCTTCATTTATATATAGTTGCATTACCAAAAGTTGTATATACAACTAAAAGGAGAAAAAATGAGTGAAGAGTTTAGATTGTGTTTGGGCGTACAACTAAAGATAACCACTAACGTAATAATGCAAGAGAATAATAAGTATTTAAAACCATATGGTATAAGTAATGAACAAGGTTTACTTTTAAAATATGTTCATGATATGCCAGGAGTCACACAGACTCAAATTGCTGAGGAACTTAATAAAGATAAAACCACTATCGCAAGAATGATAGATACTTTAGTAAAAAGAGGTAAATTAGAGAGAAGAGTTTCTGATGAAGATAGAAGGGCTTTTCATATCTACGTTACTAAAGATACAAAGAAAAAAGTTGAAGAGCTTACTCCTTTGTTTGAGAAAAATCAAGAAGAGTTAAAAAAAATTATAAAAAAAGAAGATTATGAAACTACACTAAAAGTTTTAAATCAAATCAAAGAATACTATATAGGATTAAACAGATGAATAAAATATTGATAGTACTACTATGTATGATAAATCTATATGCGGAAGATATTTATGCCACATTTAATGTAGAGGCACAAAGAAGTGCAAATTTGGCATTTAACACAGGTGGTATCATCAAGAGTGTGAATGTTGATATATCTGATAGAGTTAAAAAAGATGATATTTTGGTAGTTTTAAATGATAGAGATTTAAGGAGTGCATTAAAAATAGCAAATGCCAATTTAAAAAAAGCACAAGTTGTTTTAAAATATGCAAAATTAGAGTTAGATAGACAAAAAAAGCTAAAAAATCTCATAGATAAATCTAGTTTTGAAAAGTATGAATCAGCTTATGAATCAGCAAGTGTAACTATAGAGTTAATGAAAGCAAATATAGCCTACCAAGAGGCATTGTTGGATAAAACAATTCTTAGAGCACCATTTGATGGTGTTATATTTGAAAAAAGTGTTGAAAAAGGTGATGTTGTAAGTGGAGGCATAATAAGAACTGTTTTGAAAATACAGAGCGAACATAGAAGAAAACTGATTTTAGAGTTTGACCAAAAGTATTGGAAAGATGTAAAAGTAGGAGATACTTTTGTATATAGTGTTGAAGGTAGTCAAGCTAAGTACAGTGGGAAAATATCAAAGATTTATCCTGTTGCAAATAGTGCAAATAGAAAGATAAAAGCAGAAGTAAAAGCTAAAGATATGCCAGTTGGACTTTTTGGAAATGGTTATATAAAAATAGCCAAACAAAAGTAGTGATTTATGTATAAATTTGCCATAAATAGACCTATTGCATCGCTTATGTATGTGATTACTCTTGTTATATTTGGGTATATGAGTTTTAAATCTATGCCATCTGCTCTTTTTCCTAATATAGACTTTCCAATAGTCACAATTAAAACTATATATCCAGGGGCAGAATCTACAACTATAGAGTCACAAGTGACAGAAAAAATAGAAGAGGCAGTATCTAGGATAGGTGGTGTTGATAGGATTACATCGACTAGCAGTGATGGTGTTAGTGTAGTTATAGTTAAGTTTTTTCTCGAGCGTAATATTGACGAAGCGACTAATGATGTTCGAGATAAGGTTTCAGCTGTATCCTTACCAACCAATGCAAAAATACCATTAGTAAGTAAGTTAGATATTGGTGGAGCATCTGTTATCAATGTGTTTTTAGCTGTCAAAAAAGGAAGTATTAAAAATCTGATGCTTTTTACAGATGAAAAAGCAAAACCATTACTTCAAAAGATAAATGGTGTTGGAGCTATCAATATAATAGGCTATAAAAATAGAGAGATTAGAGTGCTACCAGACGAAGAAAAACTAAATAAATTTGGTATCACCATATCTGAGCTAAACTCCATTGTTTCAAAAGAAAATGTAAAAATTGGCGGGGGTAAGTTAGTTACCTCTACAAAAGAGTATATTTTAAAAACAAAAGCAGATGCACTTAGTATAGATGAACTCAAAAATATAATTATAAAAAATGATATTAAACTAAAAGATATCGCCCAAGTAAAAGACTCTTTGAGCGATGCAAAAAGCTATGCCTCATTCGATGGAAAAGAGGGAGTCATGCTAGAGGTACAAAAAATCTCAGGAACAAATACTCTAGATATTATAAACCGTGTAAAACAGACGATACCTGAACTTAAAAATCTAGCAGGTGATAAGTTTGAAGTTCAGACTCTTCAAGACACTTCACCTTTTATTCTCAACTCTTTAGAAGATGTTGAGTTTGATTTGATTTATGGTGCTTTTCTGGCAGTTATTATCATTTTTGCTTTTTTACGAAACTTTACTATTACTATTGTTTCAGCACTCTCTATACCTGTTTCTATTATGGGGACTATAGCACTTATGAATTATATGGGATATGATCTCAATAAGATGACACTTATTGGTTTAACACTCTCTATAGGGATTATTATAGATGATGCAATTGTTGTTTTAGAAAACATATACAAAAAGATGGAAGCAGGAATGGGTAAGTTTGAAGCTGCTTTAGAGGGTACAAAAGAGATGGCATTTGCAATTCTTGCAATATCAGCCATGCTTTTAGCTGTATTTATCCCTGTAGCAAATATGACAGGTATCGTAGGTAAATTTTTTGAGAGTTTTGCAATGACTGTAGGATTTGCTATTATTATATCATTTACTATTGCTATGACTTTTATGCCAAGTTTGAGTGCTCGTGTATTGCATAAAGGTGAGAGCCGTTTTTATAATATAACTGAGCCTATTTTTAAGTTTATAGAGAAGATATATGAAGTTGTTTTAAAAATAGTATTAAGATTTAAAGTTTCAACACTTATATTTGTTATTGCTGTTTTTATTGGAAGTTTGAGTCTATTTCCGAAAATAGGTATGGATTTTATACCAAAAGAGGATAAGTCAGAGTTTGAGGTAAAGCTAAAAGCACAAGCAGGAATCTCACTAGGACAGATGATAAAAGAGTCAAAACAGATAGAAAATGAGATTAAAAAAGATAAAAATGTACTTTTTACAACTCTAAGTGTGGGTTACAATAGCGTAAAAGAGAAAAATAAATCTCTGATTTATGTAAAACTTGTAGAAAAAGATAAAAGAGATATAAATCAAGAACAAGTCATACAAAACATTAGAGATAGGTTAAAACAGTTTAAAAGTAAAAATTTATACATTACAGCAGCATCAATACCTGCTATAAAGGGAGCAGGTGTCTCCGTGCCTTATCAGATAGTTTTAAAATCTGACTCATTTGAAGATCTAAAAAACTCAACAAAAAAACTTATAGAGTATCTCTCTAAAAAGAGAGGTTTTGTTGATATTGATACAAATTTAGATGAGGGTAAACCACAGATAAATATAAATATAAATAGAGTTGCAGCAAATAGACTGGGTATAAGTGCAGCACAAATAGCAAATGCAATTTCTGTAGCATTTTCAAGTGATTTGGAGATTTCATATTTTGAAGAGAATGGGAAGCAGTACAATATAACTCTTAGAGTAAATGACAAACAAAGAAGAAGTATAGAAGATATTAAAAAGATAGAATTAAGAGCAAAAAATGGAGAACTAGTTTATCTAAATGGCTTAGTCAATTTTAGTCAAACAACATCTTTAGCTTCTATTTATCACTTTGATAGACAAAGACAAGTCTCTATTTATGCTGATCTTTTTGGTCTTGATTTGGGTGGCGCAGTGAACTATACAAAAGAAGGGATAGATAAGATTTTATCACCTAGTGTCTCGTATGAGTTTACAGGTTTTGCAGAAGAGATGGTAAAAACGGGAAAAGCTTTTGTGAATGCTATTGGACTATCTTTGATTTTGATGTTTATTATATTGGCTATTTTATATGAATCTCTTATACAGCCAGTTATTATCATGATATCACTTCCTCTTAGTATTATTGGAGTTATGATTGCTCTTTTTATAACTAATCAGCAGTTTAGTCTATTTGTAATGATAGGTTTTATGTTGCTTATGGGTATGGTCGGTAAAAATGCAGTTTTACTGGTTGACTTTGCAAATCATGCAGTTAAAAATGGTAAGAGTAGTGATGAAGCACTTATAGAAGCTGGGGAGAAGAGATTAAGACCAATTTTGATGACTACAATTGCTATGATTTTTGCTATGGTCCCTTTGGCTATAAGCGTAAGTCTAGGGAGTGAGACAAAAGCACCAATGGCAATATCTGTCATAGGTGGACTCATAAGCTCGATGGTCTTAACACTTTTAGTAGTACCTGTTATATACAAGCTAATATACCCAATAGATAGATGGCTTAGAAAATTTTATGAAAAAGAGGAAATCAAATGAAAAAGATAATATTTTTTGCTTTATGCACATTTTTATATGCAGATACTTTAAAATCGTTATTATATTTTGCAGATACCAATAACAACATCATAAAATCCAAAATTTTTATAGAAAAAGCAAAGCAAAAAGAGCTAGAATCTTCTCAGCGTGCATACTATCCAACTATAGATGCAGGAGCATTTTATCTAACAAGAAATCTAAAAACTTACGGAGAGGCTGGTGATGTTTATAGTGGTTATGCTTCTATTGGATTGGATCTGTACGATGGAGGAAGAAAAGCTAGTATTGTTAGTAAAAACGAAGCTATATTAGATTCGGCAAAGTACAATACATTTTCTTATAAAAAGAGCCTTTATCTAGATATAGTAAATGATTTTTTCGATATACAGAGTTCAAAAGAGAGTTTAAAGGCTCTTTTGGATAAAAAAGTTTTATTAGGTGAAGAAGTACAAAGAATCAAAAAGTTTTATGAAGTAGGAAATGCAACAAAAGATGATGTTGATAGACTAGAAGCAGCATTTAGTAACAATATCTACTTAATAGATAGTGTAAAATTTAAGATTTTATCTCTTAAAAGACTACTCTCTCTAAAAGTAGGTAAAAATATAATCTCAATAGATGACGCAAGCATAAAAGAGCCTATTGGTGTAAAACAGAGTTTGGCAGATAGTATAGAAGAGTTGAAACAGAGTGTAAAGTCTTTGGAATATAGTGCCAAAAGTATAAGTTCTACATATAAGCCTGTTATCAGAATTGAGGATAAGCTTAGCGTATATGATTATGGAAGAGTTGATACAACTCATCCTAGTGGAAATGACTATCAAAATAGAGTTATGCTAAGCTTCAATATCAAACTTTTTGACAATGACACTGCTAGTAAAAAGAGAGAGTCAGTGCTGTTTCAAAAGATGGCAATAGATAAACAAATAACTCACCTAAAAGAGGCACAAAATATCAATATAGAGTTAGCACTCTCTAAGATAGATACTATTAAAGCCCAAATAGTAAGTGCTAAAAGTTCACTTATATCAGCAAATAGTACATATAAGACAATATCACAAAAATTTAAAGCAGGTATAGTGGACAATGTAGTATACTTAGATGCCTTGAGTGTTAAAACTAATGCAAAAGCGATATATGAAAAATCTATAAATGAGCTACAAAAAGCGTATGCTAGGTACTATTTTTATACAAACAACAATCTCAAAGATTATATAAAGTAAAAGGAATATATTTTGAATTTAGAATTTATGGCAATTTTTCTTTTAACACTTTTACCTATCATATCAAGCCCTGGACCAGCCAACATACTCTATGCTGCTTCGGGAAGCTCTTTTGGAGTTAAAAAGACTATTCCTTTTTGGCTTGCTACAAATATAACAAGTGTTTTTCAGACCTTAGCAGTTGGATTTGGATTAAACTTTATAATGCAAACACACCCAGAAGTTCTTCTGTTTATAAGGTATCTTGGTATTGTATTTTTGTTTTATCTGGCATATAAGTTTTTTAAAATGTCTGTTGATACACAAAGCTCTATCACTCCACTTACTTTTAAAGATGGAGTGATAATAGAAGCATTAAATGCAAAGTATCTACTTATACCTTCTATTATGTTTTCACAATTTTACAATCCAAGTGAAGGATATGCAAAGATAGTTATATTATCATTTTTGCTTTTGTCAATTACCTTAACATCTAGTATGATTTGGATTCTAGGAGGAAATACACTTTCCTCTTTTGTATCAGATGAAAAAATGCAACAATACCAAGGTATATTTTTTGGCTCACTTCTTTTTATTACTGCGGTTTGGTTAAGTTTAAATTGAATATTACATCAAAATTATGTATCTAACTTACAAAGAGTATATGAAAAAAAAGTATGGTGAGGCACTATACTCCATCACCGTTGATTTAGATTTGGGTTGTCCTTCGCATTGTAGTTTTTGCCCAACTCATGGTTCAAGATCAGCTCAAAGTATGGATGCAAATAGTGTAGAAGAGCAGATAAAAGTAGGCATAAAGTTTGCTAAAAAACGTTATAATGCAAAACGATTTATGCTTTATCTTCAAGCTTATACAAATACATTTCTATCACTAAAGCAGCAAAAAAAGACCTACTCAAAACTATTAAAATTATATAACTTTGATGCTATTAGTATAGGAACAAGACCAGACTGTTTAACTGAAGAGACTTTAGAATACTTGTCGCAATTAAACAAAGAGATAGATGTACATGTAGATCTAGGCGTACAAACACTAAATGATAAAACGCTACAATGCATAAATAGAGGACATGATAGTAAAATTAGTATCGAAGCGATAAAAAAGTTACAACACTACGGTATAAAAGTATATGCGCATATAATTGTTGGTTTCAGAGGTGAAACTCGAGAAGATTGGAGTAGGTCAGTAAAAGAGTTAGTTGCTTTAGACGTAGATGGTTTTAAAATCCATAATCTCCATATCATCAAAAATACACCTCTTCATATTGAGTATAAAAATAACCCATTTAAAATTTACAATGAGTTTGAATATGCAGAAGAGTTGATACACCTTTTAAGATTAATTCCACAAGATATACCGATTTTACGCATTGCAACAGATACACCAGATAAGGATTTGATAGCTCCAAAGTGGCAGATGAGCAAGGGTGAATTTGGAGAATATATCAAAGATACTTTAGAGTATAGATATGGAAAAAGTGATGTAAATCATAACTTTTGGAGTAAAAAATATAAAGATTATTACTATCCAAAGAGTGGAGCAATCAAACAAGCAAAAGAGCTTTTTATAGCTTCTTCAGAGTTAGAAAAACGGCTTACATATAAAGATATAAAACTACTTGATATTGGCTATGGTTTTGGTGTGAACTCTAGCGAAGCGCTGAAGATAAAGTCGAATAACTCTTTACATATAACTGCACTTGACCAAGACTTAAGGATTGCAAAAAAGCAAAAAAATGTAAATTTTATTGTTGGAGATATTAGGTACACTCTTTCTAAACTAAAAGATAAATTTGATGTTATCTTTTTAGACCCATTTGACGAAAATAAAAACCAAGAGATGGTAAGTTTAGATGTTATAAAACATTTAAAAAGACTACTTTATAATGGTGGTGTTATAGTGACTTCAACCTCTTTGAAGTCTACTCAAAAGAGGTTTGAAGTTGTTGGATTTCACACTAAAATAGTTAATATATATGACATCAAAGGTTTATTGATTATTTAACTTTCCTTCAAGATTATATTTATTTAGATAGCCTCTTGGTGTTAAAACTAAACCATTTTTTGTTAGTTTAGTATTTGAATTCCCTATTATGATTATAGTTGACATAGTCACTTCAGGGTGATTTATATCTTGTTTTATCAAATCAGTTGTTGTAGTGACTGTGATTTTCTCTTTTTCTACTCTTCCTACATTTGAGGCGATTATAGCTATCTTCTCTTCACCTTCAGCAAGAGCTTTTAAAAAGTTTTGGTATGGAAGTATACGTTTTTGTGATTTTGGATTGTAGATGCCGACTATGAAGTCACTTTGCAAAGTGGCTCTTACTCTTTTGTCTATCATATCTATATCGGTTAATCTATCAGAGAGCGAGATAATAGCAAAATCTTGACTCACAGGAGCGCCAATCTTTGCAGCAGCTGCTAAAAATGAGGTAACACCAGGAAGTGAGATAAGCTCAATCTCATCCCATAAATTTGCTGTATCTATTAGCTCAACGATTAAAGTAGCCATGCCAAAGACATTTGCATCACCATTTGAGATGATGCAAGTTGTTTTTCCACTTTTTGCAAACTCTATGGCTTGATTGCAACGCTCAATTTCTTTTGTCATACCAGAAGTGTAAAGCTCTTTGCCCTCTATAAGAGAGCTTAACTCTTTTGCATATTTTCTATAACTAACCACTACTTCACACTCTTTTAATGCCTCAAGAGCTTCAATGCTCATATAATCAGTCCCACCAGCTCCACTTGAAATTATATACAACTTATTCATTTATATTGCTCCTGCTATTGTTACTTGTTTGTTAAAAACCTCTTTTTTTATAACTAATTCTTTGTACTTTGAAAGCAGTATAGCTGAAGGTTCAGCCACACCTTTTAGACCAAAAAACTTAGTTGCTTGAGATTTACTTAAATTATTATTAATGCTATTTATCTCATCTTTATTGAAAAACTTTATGTCGAAATTGTATTTTTTGACAAACTCTAAAAGCCCTATTTCATCTGCCTTAGCTTCAAAAGAAGCTATATTCTCTATCTGCTCAATTCTTAGCTTAAATTTTTTTAAAAACATAAAAAAGGCATTTTCTATCTCTTTACATGTAGTGTTTCTATTGCACCCCATACCAACAAATAGCTTTGGCTTGAAGTAGAGATTTTTTGTTTTAAAAGAGAGTGGTGAGATGATAACACTATTGTCATCTATTTCATTAAAACTGATGATTTCAAGATTATCTTTTTTTAAACTATCAAATATCGTTTGATGAGTTGCCACTTTTACAGTTTGTTTATTCAAAAGTCTATTAGATATATTGGCTAAAGCTTTTAGATTCTTTATCTCCCAGTTATTTCTTTTTGCAACCATCTCAAAAGCTATTGTTTTGGTCTGGTCGGTTGCTGTGCTTATAAAGTTTATGGAGTCTGGCAGTTTTGAAGTTAGCTCATTTGCCAGCTCATTTGCTCCTCCTAAATGCCCACTCAAAAGTGGAACGATTTTATCTAACTTTAGATTTATGACTATGACTGCTGGGTCACTAGCTTTGTCTTTGAGATAGGGCGCAATTTTTCTTACAACCGCCCCAATAGCAAGTAGACATATGATTGCATCATAGTTTTCCCAAGCATTAGGAAGTATATCATCAAGTTTATCAAAAGTCATACACTCCTCATTTTCAAAAAGAGGTGTTTTTTTAGATGTAAATATATCAGGCTTATACTCTTTTATAAACTCTTTTAACCTAAAAGCACTCTCAAGGCTTGGTCTATTTATAGTTACTATTGCGATTTTAACCATAAAGATGTGACTCCTCTTTCTCTTTTTGGTTTAAAAACTCTCCAAATAGTATGAGTGCTATTCCTTTTATATGAGAAACTTTATCCTCTATATCTTCAAGAGTACCTCTGTATATCTTCTCATTAGGCCATGAGGCTTTTTCCACTACCCAACAAGGTGTATTGCTTTTGTACCCAAGCTTTAAAGCACTCTTTTTTAGCTTTTTTAAAAGTGAAATAGAGAGATAAAAAACAAGTGAAGAGTTTTTACATGTAAGGATGTTTTCTAAGCTCTCTGGATTTGGTGTTTTACCTTCCACGCGACTCAAAATCAAAGTTTGAGAGACTCCAGGGATAGTGTACTCTACTCCTAAAGCTGCACTCGCTCCAAATGCTGCGGTTATCCCAGGGACTACATCATACTCTATATCTTGTGATTTTAAAAACTCTATCTGCTTTGCTATTGTTGAGTACAAAGTAGGGTCACCCGTATGAAGTCTAACGCATTTTTTGTTGCTATGAGTCTTTAAAAACTTAAAAATCTCAGGATATTTCATGCCTTGAGAGTCTTCTATCAGACACTTTTCACTACACCACCCTAACACCTCTTTTGGCACAAGTGAGCCAGTATATAAAACCGCTTCAGCCTCTTTTAGTAACCTCATACCTTTAACAGTTATAAGCTCAGGATCGCCACAACCAGCCCCTACAAAATGAATCATTTTTTTACCTTTATCTGAAAAAGTTGACGCTCTGGTTCTACTAAATCGAGTGAGCCTTTGTATGTTGTGAGTGAAAGAGAAAAGACTTTATATATAATTTTGTTTTTATTTAACTCGTTTAACATCAAATTGAGATGCTTTAGTGTGATAGCATTTATAAGCATGATACCATTTTCATTTAATCTCTCATAAAGATAAGAGATCTTTTTTATAACACTCTCTCCCCCACCTCCAAGAAAAATTCTATCAGGATTCTCTTCAAGATTATCAAAAATATCGCTTGCATCTCCTACATGTAAAGAGCAGTCTATGAGGTTGTGAGCAATTAGATTCTCTTTTATATTTTCAACTCTAACTATATTTTTTTCAAAAAATTCCACTTTGACTTTGTATCTTTTATGTGCTTCAATACCACAACTTCCACTTCCAGCTCCTACATCCCAGAGGATTTGATTTGGTTTTAAATCTAAGTTTTGTAAAGATAGGTTTCTTTTATAGCTTTTTGTTATCATGCCTCTTTGTGTTTTAAAGTCTATATCTTTAGAGATACTATCTTGCTCAAAATCTTTTTTTATAAGCAAAACAAATGGTTCATCTAAATCAAAATCGTGATTACCAAAAAGATCAAATTTCTCTATTTTTTCATCTTTATAGCCAAGTTTATAGCCGATTGTAATCTCTATTTTACTTATGTCAAAAAAATTCATAGCTTTTTGAAGTCTATTAATAGACTTTTTATCACACAAAATTAAAGTGTATCTATTTGTCAAAAACCGCTCAAGATTAAAGTTTTTTCTTCCATGAAGGGAGATTGCATCTACTTCACTATCGTTTAAAATAAGTTTGCTAAGAAGATAATCTTTTGATGAAGTATTATTTATGATTTTGATTTTATCTTTTGGAATCTGTTTTGCAACTAAAATTCCAGCCGAAAAAAATAGAGGTGAGCCAGTAACCACATACAAGATATCTTCATATTTATAGTTCTCTTTTATGTACTCTTTTATCTCTTTAAAACCAAGCTTTAAGATGTTGCTCCCACTTTGTATAAAGTTTTTGTCACAAAGAACTCGGTCATAAAGTTTATAATCAACTCCAATATTTTCAAAACTATACTCTCCTATACCATTTCCGACTATTGTTACCATCATATAACCTCTACTTTTATGTCTGTATTTTCAAACCAATTTTTGATTGTTTTGTTTGCTTTTTCTATTATCATATTATGAAATGCTTCTTTATTGAGCTGTTCCATAAGCCCTTTTACTGTTACGCTTTTTGTACTATCTACCTCTACATATAAAGAGTTTTTTATATCTTCTCTTAAAGTCTCAAAATCAATCACACCAAATCTGTTATGAGTGTTTTTGAAACCTTGTGCAACTTTTGTCATTTTACCAATTCCGCACATAAAAACTGTTTTTTTAATCTCATTTTGTTTCGCAATTTCTAAAGCATCGTAAACAAAGTTACCAATCTCAACAATTTGCTCCTCTTCAAACTTCTTTTTTGCCTCACAAAAAGCACTATTGCCAAGAGTTAAAACAAGAGTTTCATACTCATTTGCTTTGACAAACTCTATTTCTGCTTTTACAGAGTCTATGTAGGCTGAACTTGAAACTGGTTTTACAAATCCAGTAGTTCCAAGTATGCTCAACCCTCCTATAACCCCAACTTTTGCATTTGCACTCTGTTTGGCTATATTTTCACCATCAGTTATGCTTATTGTACAGTATAGTTTTATATT
>CAZIAJ010000003.1:21334-25831 GCA_964537565.1 uncultured Sulfurospirillum sp. | reverse complement strand
TGCTTCAATCTATTAAAAAAAGTGCTATTAAAATATCTTTAGATGATTTTGGTACAGGGTATTCTTCTCTTAGTCTGCTTAAAAATTTACCTATTGATGAATTAAAAATTGATAAAGTTTTTGTAGATGATATTTTGGAAAATGAAGTGTCTAAAAATATGGTTAAAAGTATACTCAATATTGGTAAAAATTTTGATTTACATGTAGTTGTTGAAGGGGTAGAGACAAAAGAACAAGTTTCAGTAATGAAAAGATTAGATTGTAAAATATTTCAAGGATATTATTTTGCAAAACCTATGAAAAGTAAACAATTGTATGAATTTATAAAAAATAACCTTTCATCGATATAAATCTAATGTTAAGATACAGTTGAGTGATAACATTATATTTATCTACTATTTAATTAAATTTTGATAGTATAAATCAATTATAAATCTAGGATAAATTTTGAACTCTCTAAAAGAACTAATAAAACAAAAAGTAATGATAATTGATGGTGCCATGGGTACACAGATACAAAATGCAGATATACCTCAAAGTGTATGGGATGGACTTGAAGGGTGTAATGAGCTTTTAAATGTTACATGTAAAGATGTTATAGCTAATATTCATGAAGGATATCTTAAAGCTGGTGCAGACATTATTAAAACCAATACTTTTGGAGCTTTGCCTTGGGTACTAGATGATTATAGTATAGGTGAAAGAACTTATGAGTTGGCTTTAGCAGGAGCTAAAATAGTAAAAGAGGCTTGTGATAAATTTAGTTCTCTTGAAAAACCTCGTTTTGTAGCAGGTTCTATGGGTCCAGGGACTAAACTACCATCTTTGGGACACATAACTTATGATGAGATGTATGCGGGGTATTGTGAAGCAGTAAGAGGTCTTATAGATGGTGGTGTTGATGTTTTCCTTATTGAGACTGCACAAGATCCTCTTCAGATAAAAGCTGCTCTTCATGCTATGACTGACACATGTAAAGATAGAGATATAGAGATTCCTATTATGGTTTCTGTTACTATTGAGCTAAGTGGTACTATGCTTATTGGCACTGATACGATTACGATTTCAACTATAATGGAGCCTTTTGATATACTTTCTCTTGGTTTTAACTGTGGAACAGGGCCAGAACAAGTTAAAAAACATGTAAAGACGCTAAGTGAAGTTTGTAAATTCCCTATCTCAGTTCATGCAAATGCAGGACTTCCTCAAAACAGAGGAGGGGTTACATTTTACCCTATGCAACCTCGTGAGTTTACAGACTTGCAAGAGAGCTTTTTAGAGTATGATGGAGTATGTATTTTGGGTGGTTGTTGTGGAACTACCCCAGATCATATAGAGATGCTTAAATGTGCAGTTGAAAATAGAGTTCCAAAAGCTCCTATTGGACAATCTCCTATGGCTATTGCATCTTTGTTTGAAACAAGAGCTTTAAAGCAAGACCCTGCACCATTTCTTATAGGTGAGAGAAGTAATGCAACTGGATCAAAAGCTTTTCGTGAGTTGATTTTAGCAGAAGACTATGACACTTCGTTATCAGTTGCACAACAGCAAGTTAGAAGTGGAGCTCATGGGATTGATGTGAGTGTTGGTTTTGCTGGACGAGATGAGATAAAAGATACGATTGAAGTCGTTGGAAGATATGTACAAAAAATATTATTGCCACTTATGCCAGATACCACGCAAGTTCCTGCACTTGAGACTGCACTTAAACTTATAGGAGCAAAGCCTATCATAAACTCAGTAAATCTTGAAGATGGTGAAGAGAAGTTTGATAAAGTCTGTTCTTTAGCAAAGAGATTTGGTTGTGCATTGGTTTGTTTGACTATAGATGAAGTCGGTATGGCTAAAACAAAAGATGAAAAGATAAAGATTGCTCAGAGGATTTACGACCTTGCTACAAAAAGACATGATATAAATCCTGAAAATTTAGTATTTGATCTTCTTACTTTTACGGTGGGAAGTGGAGATGAAGAGTATCATACGGCTGCGATTGAGGTTATCAATGCTATAAAAGAATTTAGCAAGATGCACCCAGAAGTTGGATTTGTTCTTGGAGTTTCAAATATCTCTTTTGGATTGGCTAAAAATGCAAGAGAGTATCTAAACTCTGTATTTTTACATCACTGCGTAGAAGCTGGACTTAGTATGGCAATTGTAAATGTAAAAAATACAATTCCAATGTATAAGATAGATGAAGAGCAGAAAAAAGTTTGTGAAGATCTACTTTTTAACAACAGAGAAGATGGTGATCCGCTTTTTAAATTTATAGATTTTTTTAGTGACGTAAGTGAACAAAAAGAGGAAAATGATGAAGCTTACAATGCTTTAAGTACTGAAGAAAAACTAGCACATCTTCTTATAGATGGGGATAAAGATAGAATTATGCCTCTTTTAGTAACTGCAAAAGATGAAATCGCACCTGAAAAAATAGTAAATGAGATTTTGATAGATGCTATGAAAGTAGTTGGAGAGCTTTTTGGAAGTGGAAAGATGCAACTTCCATTTGTACTTCAAAGTGCAGAAGTTATGAAAGCAAGTGTAGATTATCTAAACCCATTTTTACCAAAAACAGATAAGATAACAGAAACAACTCTCATAATCGGAACTGTCAAGGGAGATGTTCACGATGTTGGTAAAAATTTAGTAGATATAATCTTATCTAACAATGGTTTTAAAGTTATAAATATAGGCATAAAAGCAGACTTGCAAGATTTTTTAGCAGCAATGAAAGAACATAATGCAGATGCGATTGGTATGAGTGGACTTTTGGTAAAATCAACAGCAGTAATGAAAGAGAACTTAGAAATGATGAGGTCAATGGGAATTGATATACCTGTTATTCTTGGAGGTGCTGCTCTGAATGACAAGTTTGTTGAAGAGTTTTGTAGAGTAAACTATGATGGACCAGTATTTTATTGTAAAGATGCTTTTGAGGGTATTGAGGCGATGAGCCGTATTGAGGCTGGAGATTTTAATACTGATTTTGGACGAGCTATAGTAGATGATGAGATAGTGCAGATAAAAGAGAAAAAAAGAGATATACCTCCTTATGAAGAGATTTCTATGCCTATAAGTGCAAATCCAATTCCAACACCACCATTTTGGGGTAGAAAAAAGCTTGAGGCAGATTTGAAAAGCATAGCATATGAGTGGATAAACCACAAGATGCTCTTTTCTCGTGCTTGGGGATATACAGGTAAAGGTATGAGTAAAGAGGAAAAACAAAAACAAAAAGATGATGTTCTCTGGCCACTTTATGAACGACTAAAAAGAGATGTGGAGAAAATGGATCTGTTTGAGCCTATTATCATATATGGTTATTATCCTTGTCGTAGTGAGAAAGATAAACTTTATATATTAGATGAAAAAAGAGGTTATTTTAGTGATAATGATGTTAATCGTGAGCCTTTAAATACAGATGATATTACTCATACTTTTGATTTTCCAAGGCAAGGTAGAAAACCTTATAGGTGTTTGAGTGATTACATAAGTAGTGAGCGAGATGATGTGGTTGCATTTACATGTGTGAGTGCTGGAGAAAAGTTTAGTGAGTATGAGAAAAAGCTTTACGCTGATGGAAATTTTACTGAGTATCATTTATTGCATGGTTTAAGTATTGAACTTGCTGAGGCTTTAGCTGAGATTGCTCATAAGCAGATAAGACTTGATTTAGGAATTGCACACAATGAAAAACATGCACTTAAAGATGTTCAAATGAAAGCTTATACGGGATGTAGATACTCTTTTGGTTATGCAAGTTGCCCAGAACTGAGTGATACAAAAGTCATATTTGATTTACTGAAACCTGAAGAGTATGGTATAGAGTTAAGTGAGACATTTCAAATTCATCCAGAGCAGAGTACAACAGCTATTGTTATGCATAATAGTAAAGCACTCTATTTTAATGTAGATTAATTATATGATAGGATTAGAAATAGCAGATATCGTTGGTACTATTGCTTTTGCTTTAAGTGGTTTTATGGTAGCAACTCGTGATAGGTTAGATTTGTTAGGTATTTTTATAGCCTCTTTTCTAACTGCACTAGGAGGTGGTATACTCCGTGATACCGTAGCACAAAGAGTTCCATTCGTTTTTTCTCATATGCTTCCTACACTTTTAGTTATTATCGTTTTGGTTATTGCGATTACTTTTAAGTTATATAAAAAGAGTGAAATAGAAAATACTAAATACTTTGTAATAAGTGACTCGATTGGCTTGATCTCTTTTTCAATAACTGGTGCATTAGTAGGATTAATGGTAGATTTTAATATTTTTGGGGTTGTTATGTTAGCTCTTTCAACTGCTGTTGGAGGAGGTATTATGCGTGATATGCTTTTAAATAAAGTACCAGTAGTGTTAACAAGTGAGCTTTATGGAACTATAGCAATTATCATTGGAGTTGTGATTTTTGCTTTAGATAGTGTAGATAAAATCAATAATATCTCTCTATTTTTTTTTTTTTTGATTGGATTGTTATTTAGATTGGTAGCTTATTT
>CAZIAJ010000003.1:0-21324 GCA_964537565.1 uncultured Sulfurospirillum sp. | reverse complement strand
AAAATGGAAACTTCCTAAACTAGATTAACAAAAATAAGATATAATTTTAGGATAAAAGGAAAATATATGTTAGAAAATATGGATAAAAAGTATGTTTTAAATACATATTCAAGAAATTATGTAAACTTTAAGCAAGGAACTAATGCTACTTTGTTTGATGATAAAGGCAAAGATTATATAGATTTTACAAGTGGTATTGGAGTAGTAAGTGTTGGTCATGGTAATCAAAGATTAGCAAGTGCTATAGCTGACCAAGCATCAAATCTTATACATACTTCAAATCTTTATTTTATCGAGCCACAAGCAAAACTTGCTAAAAAAATTAGTGAACTTTATGGTGAAGATGTAGGTACATTTTTTGCAAATAGTGGAGCAGAAGCAAACGAAGGAGCTATAAAATTAGCTAGAAAGTATGGACAAAAAAACTATGATGGGAAAAGATATAGAGTTATAACTTTAGAAAACTCTTTTCACGGAAGAACTATAACAACGGTAAGAGCGACTGGACAGAAAAGTTTTCATAAAGCAGATTTTTCTCCATATCCTGATGGTTTTTCATATGAGCCTAATATCGAAGCACTTTATAATGCAGTAAATGATGAAACAGTAGCAGTTATGATAGAACTTATTCAAGGAGAGGGTGGAGTTTCACCTTTTGATAAAGAAGAGATTCAAAAACTAGCAAAATTTTTAAAACAAAAGGATATACTTCTTATTGTTGATGAAGTCCAAACGGGAGTTTATAGAAGTGGAGAATTTTTAGCAACGAATCTATATGATATAAAACCAGATATTATAACACTCGCAAAAGGACTTGCTGGCGGAGTTCCTATTGGAGCAGTTGTTACTATTCATAAAGAACTGTTTGAAGCAGGTGATCACGGTAGTACTTTTGGAGGTAACTTTTTATCTTCAAGAGCTGGATGTGAAGTTTTAGATATTTTAGAAAGTTACAAGAGTAGTGGAGAGTTAGATGAAGCTTTTATCTATTTTGATTTAAAGTTGAAAGAGTTTGGTTTAGAGTTTCCAAAACTTTTTGAAGAGGTTGTAGGTTTTGGTCTTATGAGAGGGTTGAGATGCTTTAGTTCAGTTGATTTAGCAGGACTTATACAGAGTGCTTTTAAAGAGGGTGTTTTAGTTCTAAAATCAGGAAGAAATACTCTAAGATTTCTACCGCCACTTACAATAACAAAAGTTGAGATAAATGAAGGATTTAAAAGGTTGAAAAATGCGTATAAAACATTTAATTAGTGTTTCTCTTTTAGTGGGAGTTCTTAGTGCAAGTGATAATAGTTCTCTTCTATCAGTTCTTAAACAAGAGAAACTAGATATTGATAGACAAAAAGTTGAGTTAGAAAGTGATAATCTTAAGTATGATTGGGTAAATAGTGTTATGGGTAGTTACTCTACATCAAGTTATGATGGGAAAAGTGGAACAGTAGATAGTTCAAGTACTTTTTCTATTACTATAGACCAGCCTATTTTTAGAAGTGGAGGAATCTACTATGCTATACAATACGCTGGTGCAAATAGAGAGTATTTAAGACTAAGTACAGCTTTAGGTGAACAAGACCTTATTAAAAGTGTTATATCTTCATGGTTATCTATAAAAAAATATGACCTACAGATACAAAGGCAAAAGTACTTAATAGCAAACGCAAAGATAGACATTATTAGAAAAAAAGAGCAGTATGAGAGTGGTTTTTTAGATAGTAGTTTTTTAGACCAAGCGATATTAACAAAATCAGGATTAGAAAAAAGTCTTATTGATATGGAGTCTTTGAGGTACTCTCAACTTATGATTTTTAAATCTTTAAGTGATTCAGATTATATGAGTATAACTCCACCAACATTTATAATGGTTGATAAAAGTAAGTATTTAAACAGTTCTATATTATTAAAACAACAAAAAGCAGATAGACAAAGAGCAGAGTATTTAAAAAAGATGACGATAGCAAATTATCTGCCTACTGTTTCGTTATCTGCTGGTTATTATGATACTGATAACAATTTAGATACTGGTGATAGTTATACTCAGATAGGGCTTAAAATTTCTATGCCACTTATGGATATAAACCGTGGTCGTAGTATAGAGATAAGCCAGTTAGATTATCTAAAATCAAAGATAGAGACGAAAGATAAAGAGGTAGAAGAGAGTAATAATTATCAAAATTATGTTAAAAAAATAGAGCTTTTAAATAAAAAAATAGATATTGTAAGTAATGATGCTAAGCTTTATGATTCTCTTTTAGTCTCTACAAGAGAGCTTTTCAAAGCAGGTGAAAATACAAAATATGATGTTGAAAATCTTGAAAACTCTAAGCAGACTATGCTTTTAGATAAAAAGATTTATGAAATTGATGTTCAGCAAACGTTATTAGAATTATATGCGAAGATGTATGGTGAAATTTAGTGAATATATGTATGCATGGTTATATGCCAATGATGGATACTATGCAACACATAAGACGATAGGGAAAGAGGGAGATTTTTATACTGCTGTAAGTTCAAGTATGTTTTTTGGTGGAAGTATTGCAAAAAAGTTTCTCTCTTCAATTGAAGAGAGATTTTTATCTAAAAACGCTACAATCGTTGAAATAGGAGCTCACAAAGGGTATCTTTTAGCGGATATTGTTCAGTTCATATATACACTAAAACCAGAACTTTTAAAGAGCTTGAAGTTTGTTATTGTTGAGCCTTTTGAAGAGAATCAAAAAGCCCAGCGAGAGTACTTTAAAGAGAGCTTTGGAGATGTTGTAGAACTTCTACATGTAAAGAGCATAAAAGAGCTTGTTTGTAAAGAAGCTTTTGTAGTAGCAAATGAGATATTTGATGCTTTTACATGTAACGTAGTTTATAATGATAAGATGCTTTATATGAATGATGACAAAGCAGAGTTTAAAGAGATAGAGTTTGATGTAAAGAACTTAGCTAAAAAGTACAATATAACTAAAGGTGAAGTGGCTGTTGGTTATGAAGAGTTTGCAAACGAGTTGGCTTTATATGTAGATAAGTATGAGTTTGTTACATTTGATTATGGAGATAAAAAAGCAAGAGAAGATTTTTCACTTCGTATCTACGATAAGCATAAAGTTTATCCATTTTTTGCATTAACTGATTTGATTGAAGAAGAAGAGTTAAAAGAAGAGGTAAAGCTTAAAACTCTTTTTGCTAAAAGTGATATAACTTATGATGTAAATTTTGACCACCTTATAGGTGCATTTGAACAAAGTGGAGCAGTTTTATATTCATATAATACACAGATGAAAGCTTTAGTAGATTTTGGTCTTGTTGAACTACTTGATATGATGCAAAGAAATACCACCGAAGAGAACTACAAAGCAGAAGTAGATAGAGTAAAAACCCTCATTGATCCAGCATTTATGGGAGAGAGGTTTAAGATGGCATGTTTTAGGAAAGAAAAATGAATTTGATAGTTAATGGAAAAGAGAAAAATACAGAATCAAGAACAGTTCAAGATTTACTAGATGAACTGGATATAAATAGTAAAGTGATGGCAGCAGCTGTTAATATGAACGTAGTAAAAAAAGAGAATTGGTCAACTTTTGAGCTAAGTGAAAATGACAAAGTTGAGTTCTTGCAGTTTGTTGGTGGTGGATGATTACCGAGTTTTAAGTTCGGTAATCTGCGTTTATTTTTACGTATTCATAACTTAAGTCACAGCCATAAGATGTAAAAGTAGCACTACCTACATTTAAATCACAAGTTACTCTATATGAGTCTTGTTTCATGACTTTAGATGCTTTTTGTTCTGTCTGCTCATCTAGACTTGGATTGTCTTTTGAGTAAACTACAACATTGTCATAAGATATAACAAGGTCTTCTTCTTTACATGTAATACGACTTGCCCCAATAGTAGAAGCTATACGTCCCCAGTTTGGGTCTTCTCCAAATAGTGCTGTTTTGACAAGTAGAGAATTACTCAATGCCATACTTGCTTTTTTTGCTTCTTCTATATTTAAAGCATTTTTTACTTCAAAAGCTACTACTTTGTTTGAACCCTCTCCATCTCTTAATATCTCTTGACTTAGATGTTTTGTAAGACGGTTTAGAGCTTCTGTAAAAGCTTCTTTATCATAGCTATTTTGAGCAGAACTTAATAGCATAACGGTATCATTTGTTGATGTGTCACCATCTACACTTATAGTGTTAAAAGATTGTTCAACTGTTAGGTTTAAAAGTTCGTCCATATCTTGTTTTGGTATTTTTGCATCTGTTAAAATAAAACATAGCATAGTTGCCATAGATGGATTTATCATACCAGCACCTTTACATATAGCAGCTATATGAAAAAACTTGCCATTTTCAAGCTCCACTTTGAAGCATAACTCTTTTTTAAATTTATCAGTTGTCATGATTGCAGTTGCAGTTGCATCAGAGTTTTTTGCATTGAAATTAAGTTTCTCAAAAGCAGAGCTGATTTTATCCAGATTTAGTCTATATCCTATAACACCAGTTGAACTCATAATTGGGTTTTGTATTGAGGGAAGTCTACTTTTTAGTGTAGAAAAAAGCTGTTCTATGTCCTCTACCCCTTTTGTTCCAGTCATAGAATTTGCATTTTTAGAGTTCATTAAGATAAAGTTTGTTTTAAATCCTCTTTCATACTTTAAAAAGTGGCATATAGGTGCAGCTTGAAATCGGTTTTTAGTAAAAACAGCACTTACTTCACAAGGATTCAAACTTCTTATAAAAGCTAAATCATTTTGATTGTCAGGTTTTATTCCACTACTAATTCCATCACAAAAAAACCCTTTTACATTCTCAAGTCCATTTTTTAAAGGAAATATATCAAACATATTTTAACTCCTCTGGTTTCTGTTTTTTTCTAATGATTCTTTTTGTTGCACGTATACTCTCTCCTGTACCTATGACAAGTAGTTTTGAACCAGTTCCTACTAAAACATCACCCTTTGGCATAGGTATAAATATATCATTTGCATCTCTAATTCCAACTATACTAACATTTGTTATATCTCTTAGACGAGCCTCTTTTAGTTTCTTAAATCTCATCCAAGAGTGATCTGGAATTTTGATTTCTTCCATATCTATTGGCGCATCTTTTCTATAAAGAAGTTTTTCTAGCATATTTTCCATATCTGGTCTAAGGCTCATGGCTCTTAGTCTTTCTGCCATTAGTTTAGTAGGGCTAATTACTCTGTCAGCTCCAAGCTTTTTTAGTTTTACCATATCTTTATCTGTTGTAGCACTTGTGATTATGTAATATGGACGTTTAAGTCCAATCTCTTTCTCGTATAGTCTAGTTGAAGCAATTTGAGCAATATTATCTGCTGTATTGTCACTTAGTGTTATAAGCCCTTTAGCACTCGAAAGATAAGACTTTAAAAGAGCATCTTCAGTATGAGGATCTTCTTGTATAAAGTATGGATATTTATATAGTGTTGCGATACTCGATATATCATTTCTAGGGTCTATAACTACAAATGGTATATGGTTTTCACGAAACTGTTTAGATAACTCTATTGTTATTTCATTGTGATGACAAATAACAAAATGATTCTTTAATCTAGCGATTCTGTATAACATATTTCGCTCCTTTATGATTTTAACAAGCTTTCCTTTATTTAGAACTTCAACCAAAATACCTATCGACATAGAGAATACTCCGAAGCCAAGTATGATAAGTGTAATTGTAAATATTCGTCCAGCTGGAGATATAGGAGATATCTCTCCAAAGCCAACTGTAGTAAAGGTTATAGCTGATTGATATACTGCATCAGTTAGAGTAAAGTCATCTATTATGACGTAGCCAAGTGTCCCCACCATAATCATAAGTACTACGAGTATAAGTGGAAGGCGAAATGGTTTTAGCTGTTGATACAGTTCTGTATTTAAGTCTATATGAGGGGCTGACCTAGCAGACCAGTTAAGAAGTCTTTTTAACTTTGCTACGATAGACAATAAAGCCCCTTATAAAAGTAGGTTAGGGATTAAGCGTTCTTCTTCATTGTTCTAAGTGTTGAAGCCGCAACTCTGATTTTTCTAGTAGTTCCATCTTCTAAAGTAACTCTTACAGTTCTTAAGTTTGGAAGGAATCTTCTTTTTGTTCTGTTCTTAGCGTGGCTTACGTTATTTCCACTCATTGGACCTTTGCCCGTGATAGCACATTTTCTTGCCATAATCAATTTCCTTAAAATTTTTTGGAATTTTACACAAAATAAGCAAAATATCTACTTAAACTTATTTGTACAGTCTATAATCTTAGCATATCTTTTATAAATGTTTTATGAAAGTAAAGTTACAATATGATAAATAAAAAGGGCATACAATGTTATCTGCTATAACTATTAACAACTATATAGAATCTATCCCCCCAGTACCTAAGATTGTTAAAAGATGTGCTGAGGCACTAGAAAATGGTGATATGATACATGCTGCAGATATAGCAAATGAAGATAGAGCTCTCTCTCTTTATCTGAAAAACATAGTAAATAAGCCTATTTTTGGATTTAGAGATGAGATAACAAATAGTAGACAAATTTTTGGTATATTGGGTATATCAAAAGCAAAGCAACTTATATATGGTTACTATCTTCTTTTAATCCTTCCTAAAAAATGGGAAGTTTTTGATTTTAACTCATATAAGTTCCAAGATTTTCAAGCAAGACTTATACATAACTGGGGAAAAATAGTAAAGTTTTTAGATAAAGATGATGGAGAAATAATCTCTGCTATTAGTATTATACCTGCTTCTTTGATAGTATGTGAAATGTTATTTAAAGATATAAATAGTACTGTCAAACTTTTAAGAGAAACAAAACATATAAGCTATGAAAGTATCCTTTTCAAGATGACAGAGAGAAAATTTTTTGATATTTCTTCTTTAGTTGCAAAAAAATGGGATTTTTCAGATGATATAGTAAATCTTATAGCAAAAATAGGAGATACAAAAAAGAGTGATTTTGGAGATAAAAGTTTAGAGATTGAGTATTTGAGGTTACTTCTTGTATATGAGATGAGTAGACCAGTTATGATACATAGTGGACTTAGTGAGCTTTTTGATATAGAATCTATTTTTAGTGATGAAACAACAGATAATTTTTATAAAATTATCAAGGAGTAGTATGAAACCTATTGTTAAACAAAAAGTTGCTATTTTTTCTCCTATGGGTTTTTTAGATGGTGAGAATGCTTCAGAAACTATATCTCCTTTTGATGTTGATTTTCTTGTACAATCTAAATTTGAAGGGGCATTTATATCTTTAAAAAAAGTGATATTTTTTAATAAACGTGGTATTACAGTTCTTATAGAATCATTGATAAGAGTTAGAGATGTATGTGGTACTATTGTAGGTTTTTGTGATTATGATATAAAAAAATATAAGATGATTTTAGATATGTTTCCTGATAATTTAAATTTTTCTCTTTTTGATACAGCTGAGATTGCTTTACTGTTTGTTGGTGATGATTTGAAAAATGCAAAAGAGAAAAAAATCTTAGTTTATGTTGAAGATAGTGAACATAAAAATCAACTTGCAATGGAGCTTTATGAAAGAGGATTTTCTCCTCAGATAGCAAAAGATGAAAATGATTTTTTGGTAAAGCAAAAAGATGCTGAGTTTATTATAGAAAATTCTTACCTTGGTAAGTTAGATAAGACACCTACGGTATTTATAAAAGACAATGTGATTGTATATACGCTAAGAGGTTTTGTCGATTCAGATATATCAAAAAAGTTTGATATGATTTACCATAATAACTCACTAAAAGTAGGATTTAAGCTTTTTCTTTTTGATTGTGATGGAGTATCTTCTATAAATATACATGGAGTAAATTTTATTGCAAAGCTTTCAACAGCAGGCGCTGAGTATGGTATATCTATTGTTATGTGTGGATTAGATATTAGAAAAATAACAGAAAAATTGACTAATGATTTAGAAGATGCAGGTGTACTCATATACCCTAGTTTAAAAGGTTTGTTTGATGATACTGTGATGATGAAAGAGGCACATGAAAGTTCAAGTGTTGCTAAAAAAAGTATGGGAATTACAAAAAAACTGATATCTATTTTACCAACTATAATTGATTCATCTGTAAAGACTATTGAAGTACTTTCAGGATATAATGCAAAAAAAAAGTTAGTTAAAGTTCAAGAGTTAAATCTTAAAAAAGATAGTGGTTTACTTAGTGCTTCTATGGGTTTTTATGGTGATATAGATGGTATTTTGATTATGATCTTTGAAAAAAGCATAGCTAAAGAGTCTTGTAAAATACTATTGGAAGAGGATAGTAGTGAAGATGATATTTTGGATGCTCTTGGTGAGTTTACACATATAATAGGTGGTAAGATCGCACAACAGCTTCATAAACATGGTACTAAGATAGATATTACTATGCCTAGAACATTTGATAAAGTAGAAGATGTGATGCAATCACAAAAAAGAAGTCGAGGCACACAAGTAGATTTAGATGTAGATGGACGAGATTTAACACTATTTTTAACAAGATAATTAAGGAAAAAAATGAAAATTGCCCCAAGTATATTATCAGCAGATTTTGGTAAGCTTGATAAAGAGATAAAAGCTATTTGTGATGGTGGTTGTGATTATGTTCATGTAGATGTTATGGATGGACACTTTGTTCCAAATCATACGATAGGACCAGTTGTAGTAAAATCAGTTGCAAAAGTAGCTACAAAACCACTAGATATTCATCTTATGGTACAAAATAATACATTTTTTGTAGATCTATTTGCTCCTTTTAACCCTGAATTTATATCATTTCATATTGAAGAGGAGAAGCACCCTCATAGACTTATACAGAAGATAAGAGACTTAGGTATCAGACCTGCTATTGTTTTAAATCCTCATACTCCTCCTGAAGCCATAGAGTATCTATTGGAAGATTTAGATATGGTTCTTCTTATGAGTGTAAATCCAGGTTTTGGTGGACAAAAGTTTATACCATCTGTTGTAGAAAAAGCAAAAAAATTAAAAGAGATGATAAACGAAAAAGCCTTAAAGACTCTTATAGAAGTAGATGGTGGAGTTAATGATAAAAATGTAAAAGAGCTTGAAAATGCAGGAGTTGATATCGTAGTTGCAGGAAACTATGTATTTTCAAATCCATCATATGAAGAAGCGATAAGCAGTTTAAAATAACATGGTTAGAGTAAAAATCTGTGGTATAACAAATCTAAAAGATGCTCTAGTGGCAGTAGAAGCTGGAGCAGATGCTTTGGGATTTGTTTTTTATGAAAAATCACCTCGTTATATAACCCCAAAAAAAGCTTTAGAGATAGTAGAAAAACTTCCTCCTTTTGTGGAAAGAGTAGGGCTTTTTGTAAACGCTACATGTAAAGAGATAAACTCTATATGCAAAGAGGCGAAGATGAGTTTAGCGCAGATTCATTTTGAAGCCGATGAAGAGCTATATGAAGATTTAGAAACCTCCTATCTTAGAGTAATTAGAGCTACATGTAAAGAAGATTTAGAAAGATTTAAAAGTGAGTTTCGTATAGTAGATGCTTTTGTGCAGAGTTATGGTGGAGAGGGTAAAAGAGTAGATATATCTTGGTTTGATAATATTGATTGCTCAAACATAATTCTTGCTGGGGGACTAACTTATAGTAATGTTGAAGAAGTAAAAAAATTAGGGTTTTATGGATTTGATGTGAGTAGTGGTGTCGAGAAGTTAAAAGGTAAAAAAGACTCTAAAAAGATTTATGAGTTTATAAAGAGAGCAAAAAATTGAGAAATTTTGATAAATTGATACAACGTATAACTCAAGAGCCCATATATTTTAGCGAGTGTCAAGCTATCTTCAGTAAGATATCAGAGTTAAAGATTTATGATTTTGATACATTAAGCGAGTGTATAGCAAATATAAAAGTATTAGGTTTACCATTTATAGAATTATCTAGTAAAAAACTTGCGCTTGAAACTACATTTACTCCTTTTAATAAACAGAAATTTTGTATAGTAGATATAGAGACAAACGGTAGTAAGCCAGATGATGCACAGATTATAGAGATTGGTGCTATTATGTATGAAAATGGTCAAATTATAGATAAGTTTGAAAGCTACGTAAATGCTGATGAAATTCCAGAAAATATAGTAAGATTGACAGGTATTACGGTAGATGATGTAAAAGATGCACCATCTCCAAAGAGTGTATTAGAAAAATTTCGTCTATTTTTAAGTGATGCAGTTTTTATGGCACATAATGTAAATTTTGATTATAAATTTATCTCTCATTCGATGGAAGAGGCTGGATTTGGACCACTACTTAATCGTAAAATCTGTACAATAGATTTAGCAAAAAAGACGATAGAAGCAGAACGATATGGTTTAGGATTTCTCATTAAAATGTTTGAGATAGAAGTTGAACATCATAGAGCATATTGTGATGCTTATGCAGCGATGGTTGTTTTTCAAAAGAGTTTAGAAAATGTTCCAGATTATATTATAACAACTGAAGATTTAATAAAATTTGCCAACCCAAATCCTAAAAAAAGAAAAAAGAAAGTTAAAAAAGTTTAGTATAATTTATGATTAAATATATCTATTTTTAAATTCTACATAACTTTTAGCAGATTTATATAAGAAAGCCACTTCATCGTCATTTAGTTCTCTTATAACCTTAGCAGGGCTTCCCATGATTAAAGAACGAGGAGGAAATTTTTTATTTTTAGTTACTAGTGATCCAGCTCCAACTATAGACTCTTTTCCTATAACAGCACCATCAAGTATAGTGGCACTCATTCCAATCAAACAAGCATCTTCTATTTCACAACCATGAAGCATAACTCTATGACCTACTGTAACATCATCACCGATGATAGTTGGATTTCCATCACTCTTATCACTTTTTGTATAGTGAGTAACGTGAATCATACTTAAATCTTGTATATTTGTTCTCTTGCCTATGCGTATCTTGTGTATATCTGCTCGAACAACACAACCAAACCACAATGCACTATCTTTTCCTATTTTCACATCACCTATAACATCTGCACTAGGAGCTATAAATACACTTTTTTTTATCTTGGGAGTTAATCCCTCAAAACCCAATATCATCAACTCTCCTTAAACAGTTTTCTAGCTAAATTTTCAGCTTTACTTGATGTTGTATCTTTTTTCATAGTTTTATATATTTTGTTCATATACTCTTCAAGAATTATATGGTTATTTATAGCCTTGTCTTTACCTCTTTCAACTTTCGCATACTCTCCATCTTTTCTTAGATTCCAGCTTAGAGTGTTATCTGTGAGTTGAAGTTGTAACATCTCAAAAAGTTTTTGTTGAAGAGATTTATCATATATAGGAGTCATAAGTTCCAATCTTCTCTCTAAGTTTCTAGGCATAAAGTCAGCACTAGCTATAAAAAGTATAGGTTCTGCATTTTTAAAGTAGAAAACTCTAGCATGTTCAAGGTACTTTCCGACAATACTTTTAACAGTTATATTTTCACTTATGCCTTCCATATTTGGACGAAGACAGCATATACCTCTTATAATAAGCTCTATTTTTGTACCACTTTTTGAGGCGTTATATAGTGCTTTTATAACATCAGTATCCACTAATGCATTCATCTTGAGTATGATATGACCACTTTTACCAGCTTTTGCTTCGGTATTTATAAGTGAGATTAGTTTTGGTTTTATTTGTGTTGGGGACATCTTTAAATCAGACAGTTTTTTATTTTTAGAAAAACCAGATAGTATATGGAAAAATGTAGTAGTATCTTTTGCAAAAGTATCTCTACATGTAAGTAGGCTAACATCAGTATATATTTTAGCTGTTGAAGCGTTGTAGTTGCCAGTACCCAGGTGCATATAAAATTTTAGTACACCAGACTCTTGTCGTATAACTTGAGTAACTTTAGCATGAATTTTAAAACCAGTTATCCCATAGATAACATGAGCTCCTGCTTGTTCCAATGCTTTTGCCCAATGCAAATTGTTCTCTTCATCAAATCTAGCTTTAAGTTCAACCATAACTGTAACTTGCTTACCATCACTAGCAGCATCTATCAAAGCTTGAATAATCTGTGAGTGTTTTTCAACTCTATAAAGAGTAGTTCTTATTGATATAACATTTGGATCTTTTGATGCCTCTTTTAGTAGTTTGGTAACTGTGTCAAAACTCTCATAAGGGTGAAGCAAGAGTGCATCTTGTTTTGAGATTATTTTAAATACAGATTCATTTTTGCTAAATGGAGGTAGGATTTTAGGGTTATATGGCTGTTGTGTTAGATAAGAAAAATCTTTATTGTTTATGATTTGCCATAAAGCTCCAAGATTTAAAGGAATTTTGTATTCGTATATGTCTTTAGAAAATATCTGCATATGAGAGTTTAGAAATTTCATCAAGTCTTCATCTGCATTTTCCTCTATCTCAAGACGAACAAAAGCACCACGACGACGTAGTTTTAAGCCTTGTTCCATTATCATCATGAAGTCATCTGCTTCCTCTTCCTCTATAACAATATCTGCATTTCTTGTAATTCTAAAAGCTGCAGAAGATATAAGTTTGTACCCAGGAAAAATTTCTTCAGCATGACGTTCAACTATGCTTTCGATAGGTACATATATATTATCAGCTACTTGATAAAAACGTGGAAGAACTCTAGGTATTCTTATCATTCCGTATTTGAAACGACCAGAGCCTTTTTCATCTTGTAGTTTAACAGCAAGGGAAAAACTTAAGTTGTTTAAGTGAGGAAAAGGGTGTGTTGCATTGACTGCTATTGGAACAGAAACAGGTAAAATATTTGAAAAAAAGTAATCATCAGTAATTTTTTTATTTTCTTTACTAAGATTGCAATAATTAGTAATAAAAAGGTTGTCTTCTTCAAGTTTTTGTACGATATTGTTATAATTGTTTTGAAGAGTCTCTTTCTCATCTGAGAGATAGTTTCTTATCTCACGAAGTTGGTCTAGTGGTGTCATTTCATCACTACCAGTTACAATAACACCAGCAGAAAATAGCTGCTTTAGTCCTGCAACTCTTATCATATAAAATTCGTCAAGATTAGTTGCATAGATAGCCAAAAACTTCAATCTTTCAAGTATGGGTAAATCTTTTTTTGTAGATTCACTTAAAACTCTAGTATTAAATCTTAACCAAGAGAGTTCTCTATTTATAAAATTTTTTGGGTCATTCATACTAGGCATTTGATTCCTCTTTTATGTTTTTGATTTATTTTATCACAATTTTCTTAGTTTGGCTATATCGTCTCTTAGTTTTGCCGCTTTTTCAAACTCTAAAGACTTGGCAGCTTCATGCATCGCTTTTGTCATCTCTTTTAGAATTTTTTTCTTTTGGCTTGGTGGAATTTTGTCTTTTTTATCCATCTTATTGAATATCTCACCTACATCTTCTACTTTTAGATTTTCATCTAATAGTCTAGTTGTTGATTGTGGTGTTATATTGTTTTGCTTGTTGAACTCTTCTTGGATTTTTCTCCTATGTTCAGTTAATTCAATCGCATACTTCATTGAATCTGTTATGCGTTTTGCAAACATAATGACTCGACCATTTAGATTTCTTGCAGCTCTTCCCATAGTTTGAACTAAGCTAGTTTTACTTCTTAAAAATCCCTCTTTATCAGCATCTAAAATAGCTACAAGTGAAACCTCTGGCAAATCCAACCCCTCTCGAAGCAAGTTTATACCTATAAGTACATCAAACTCACCAAGTCGTAAAGCTCGTATGATTTGATTTCTCTCAATTGCATCAGTATCAGAGTGCATATACTTGACTTTTATACCAAGCTCAGCGTAATATCTACTAAGCTCTTCACTCATCTTTTTTGTTAATGTTGTTACTAAAACTCTCTCATTTTTTGAAATAGTTTTTTTAATCTCATCAAAAAGAGTCTCTACTTGAAATTCACTATCAAGTATCTCTACTTTTGGATCTAATAGCCCTGTTGGACGTATGATTTGCTCAGCAGTACTATCTTTTGAAAGTTCTATTTCCAGAGGGCTTGGAGTTGCTGAAACAAAGAGAAATTGTGTTTTTTTATTGATGAATTCATCAAACATTAAAGGACGGTTATCTAAAGCACTTGGAAGTCTAAAACCATATTCAACCAGTACTTCTTTTCTACTTCTATCTCCTGCATACATTCCACGAAATTGAGGCAGGCTTACATGAGACTCATCGACTATGACTAAAAACTCTTTTCCCATAGCCTCAAAGTAATCAAACATAGAAAAAGGAGTCTCTCCCTCTTTTTTACCTGTCAAATATCGAGAGTAGTTTTCAACTCCTTTACAAGCCCCAGTTGCTTCCATCATCTCTAAGTCAAACTCAACTCTGCTTTTTAAACGTTGATACTCGACGAGTTTATTCTCTTTTTGAAAAAAGGCTAATCTTTTACCTAACTCATCTTCTATCTGTTTCATAGCACTTTTTAGTCTATTTTGCCCTACTATGAACTGATTTGTTGCATAAATAACAACTTTTTTTAAATCTTCAAGCTTTTTGTTTGAGAGTGTTTCAAAGTAGTAGATAGACTCAACTTCATCTCCAAAAAACTCAATCCTAACAGCTTCTTCTTCGTTGTAAGCAGGGTGGATATCCACTACATCTCCACTTACACGGAAACAACCCCTATCAAAAAAGTTGTCATTTCGTTTGTAGCCCATATCTACAAGTTGTAAAAGTAGAGTTTTTTGATTTATCTCTTGTCCAACTTCAATAGCTTGTACCATACTTTTGTACTCTGCTGGATCACCTAGACCATAGTTAGCTGAAACAGAAGCTACACAGATAACATCATCAAAACTAAGTAAAGAGGTAGTAGCTGAAAGTCTAAGTCTTTCAAGTTCATCGTTTATAGAGCTATCTTTTTCTATAAACAGATCATTTCTTGGTATATAAGCTTCAGGTTGGTAGTAGTCGTAGTAGCTTATAAAGTACTCAACATGATTTTTAGGAAAAAATCCACGAAATTCTGAGTAGAGTTGAGCTGCAAGAGTTTTGTTATGTGTCATGATAAGCGTAGGCATCTGAAGCTTTGCTATGATTTGAGCCATAGTAAAAGTCTTTCCACTACCTGTAACACCTATGAGTGTTTGGTATTTGTTGCCCTTTTTTATACTAGCTGTTAGCTTTTCTATCGCTTTCGGTTGGTCTCCAGAGGGAGAAAATTTGCTATTTAGTTGAAAAATTATCTATCCTATCTATCCAGTAGTCTGGCTTGTCCAAGCTTTTTAAAAGTTCATCGACAATAATAAACCTTTTTATTGCAATTTATTTAGTTATTATACCAAAAATTCAATTTATTTTGTTACAATTATGAAAAGATTAAATTTAGGAATTAAAATGTTTGAAGAGTTAAAAGAAGAAGTTACTGTAAATAAGTTAGCAGATAAAGTAAATGATTTACTGGTTAGATTTGAAGATATGAAATCACAAAATGATAGATTGAGACAAGAAGTGGTGACACTAAAAGCTCAAAATGAAGCAAAAAACATACAAATAGAGAAGCTTGAAGAAGATTTGATGAATAAAAATATTGAATCAGATGATATCTTTATCAAGATTGAGGAAGTTCTTAAAAGATGAGTAAAGTAACTCTTTCTATAGGTTCAAAAGATTTTGATATAACTCTTGATGAAGATTTTGCAAAGTTTTTTGAAAAAGATTTTAAAGCCACCTTTGGCGAAAAAAATACTATAGAGACAAAAGAGTTACTATATGCTTATGTTCAAAAAAGTTATGATGAGTACTTAAATAAGATTGAATATAAACAATTAATAGATAAAATAGAAGAAATTTAAGCAAGTCTTTACATGTAAAGGACTAAAATTAAGTATCAGGTTGATAAGTGTATCAATCAAATTTAAAAAAGGAGTAAACCATGAAAAAAGGTTTTACTATGATCGAATTAATTTTCGTAATCGTTATTTTAGGTATATTAGCAGCAGTTGCTATTCCAAGACTTGCAGCTACTAGAGATGATGCAGTTGCAGCTACAATTAAATCAGATGTGGCAACAGCATTAACAGCTATTCCAGCTTGGTATCAGGGGCAGAGAGATGCGAGAATACCACAATCTGTATCTTTAGATCCAAGTATTTGGACTACTAATAGTGATGTAAACATTACTTATAGTGAAGATGGTGTGGTATGTTTATCACTAGCAATTTTTGATCAAAATGCAACATCGAGTACTGTAGCAAGTATAGGTACAGTAGGTGCAGTAGATATAAATCAAACAAATGGTAGATGGTTAGGAGCCAATGCCGATGGTGCTCCAGTTTTAGTGTTTACGATAAATACAAATAATGATGGTATTATATGTCAAGCATTGGAAGATATGAATCTTAGAGATCAAAATGCAACAATGGCGGGAAATAGAGTTCAGTGGTAATCACTTGATAAAAATGTTAAACAAAAAGGCAGGATTTACTCCTGCCTTTACTATGATAGAACTTATTTTTGTTATAGTAGTTATAGGTATACTTGCTGCGGTTGCTATACCTAAGCTAGCAGCTTCTCGTGATGATGCAGTGCTTGTAAAGGGCAAATCACAGGTGAGTTCTATACGAAGTGGTATAGCTATGCAAAAATCAAAAAATCTTCTTGAGGGCAATAGTGTTAGTGGAAGTTTTTACCCACAAACTCTTGAAGATGCTAACAACTCCGATCTTTTCAATAATGGAATCTTAGAGTATGGCTTACAAGATAGTACAAGTGATGGAAACTGGCATAGAACAACAGATTATAATGCAACTATAATCAAGTATGATTTTTCTCTACTAGGTGGTCCTGCAAAGTTTGAGTATGATAAATCAGATGGAAAGTTTCTATGCAAAACTCCAACAACACTTTGTAAAGAATTAACTCAATAATTGCACTATTTAGTCTCTCTTTTAAATTCCCCTTTATCCCCTTTAACCTATACTTGTGAAGAAGAGTTAAAATCTGGCAACATAGTAGAAGTTACTTTAAATAATAAAAATCGTTTAGGTGTTATTGTTGCAAAAACAGATAAACCTGAATTTACATGTAGTGATATACTTAATATAAAAGAAGAGTTTTTTCGTGAAGAGACTTTGGCAATAGCAAAGTTTATAAGTGAGTATTATGTTTGTTCACTTGGAGATGCTCTAAATCTTTTTGTTCCTATCTCTAAAAACTCTTTACATGTAGAGGTCACAATAAAAACAGATATTGTTCTCTCAAGTGAACAACAAAATGCTTTCACATTTTTACAGAGACATAACAAAGCTTTGCTATTTGGTGATACAGGAAGTGGGAAAACAGAAGTATATATAAAACTTATAGAAGAGTGTATAAACAGTGGAAAGAGTGCTATATTTCTCATGCCTGAGATTGGGCTTACTCCTCAGACTAAAAAGAGACTTAAAGATGCTTTTGGAGATTTGGTTGCTATTTGGCACTCTAAGGTTACAAAAAAGAAAAAAGAGCAGATTTTAAAAGATTTGGAAAATGGTAAAATCTCACTTATAGCAGGAACTCGTTCTGCACTTTTTCTTCCCGTGTTAAACTTAGGTTTGATAGTGGTAGATGAAGAGCATGATGATAGTTACAAATCAAATCAAAGACCTCGTTACAATGCTCGTGATTTGGCACTTCTATTTGGAAAAAGAAAAAATGCAAAAGTAGTTTTAGGAAGTGCTACTCCATCTTTAGGTAGTTTTAAAAATCTTCCTAGATATAGATTGAAGGGTACTTATTTTGCATCAACAAAAAGTATCTATTTTGAACATGCAAATAATGAACTATCAGCTCCACTTGTTTCTAAAATACAAGAACATTTAGAAAAAAACTCACAGATTATAGTCTTTTTACCAACAAGGGCAAACTTTAAGTATATTGTTTGTCAAGATTGTGGAGAGAAAGTACTTTGTCCTTTTTGTTCTGTAGGTATGAGTCTACATGTAAACAAAAATGCACTTAAATGTCACTACTGTAACTATACACAAGTTATACCAAAAGAGTGTCCTACTTGTCATAATATACATATGCATTCACATAGGATAGGTACAGAAGAAGTTACAAAAAGACTACAAGAGATTTTTCCAACAAAAAATATAGAAAAGTTTGATAGAGATGAAGTAACAACACAGAAAAAACTAAATGCAAAACTAAAAGATTTCAATGAAAAAAAGATAGATGTTTTAGTTGGTACACAGATGTTAGCAAAAGGGCATGATTACCATAGTGTAAGCTTAAGTGTTGTTATAGGAATAGATACAATTTTAAATATGCCAGATTTTAGAGCTAGAGAGAGAGCTATGAGTCTTCTTTTACAAGTAGCAGGGAGAAGTGGAAGAAAAGGTTTAGGTGAAGTTTACATACAAACTCAAAATAGAGAATTTTTCGAGGAGTTTTTTTTAGATTATGAAGCATTTTTAAATGATGAAATATTTTATAGACAAGAGATATATCCACCATTTAAAAAATTATTAAAAATTTTGGTAAGCCATACAAAAGATGAAAAAGCTAGTAAGATTATGAGTGAAGTGGAAAAACTTACGCATAATTTCCCACTTATAGAGGTTGTAGGATATGGAAAAGCAAATATAGAAAAAATAGCAGGTAAATATCGATATAGTATGCTTTTAAGAAGTGACAATGTAAAAGAATTACTTAACTTTGCGCACTCTTGTAAACCTTTACATGTAGAGATAGATATAGACCCCTTATCTTTCTCTTAATTTATTATAGGTATAATTAATCTATGATAAAAAGATACAAAACAAACAAAATATATATTGGTGATGTAGCAGTTGGTGGAGATGCTCCTATAAGTGTACAGTCTATGACTTACTCAAAGACTCATGATGTTGAGGCTACAGTAGCACAGATAAAAAAGCTTCATTTTGCAGGATGTGACATAGTTCGTGTTGCTGTTCCTGATTATGAAGATGCAAATGCTTTAAAAGAGATAAAAGAGCAGATAAAACTTCCTCTTATAGCTGATATACATTTTAACTATCGTTTGGCACTTATAGCTGCTGAAGTAGTGGACTGTATACGTATAAATCCTGGTAATATTGGCAATAAAGATAGAGTAAAAGAGGTTGTAAAAGCTTGTCAAAATAGAAATATACCAATTCGTATAGGGGTGAACTCTGGTAGCTTAGAAAAAGAGTTCGATATAAAGTATGGTGCAACTGCAAAAGGTATGGTGGAATCAGCACTTTATAATATAAAATATCTTGAAGATTTAGGTTTTACTGATATCAAGATATCTTTAAAAGCTAGTGATGTTGAGAGAACTGTTGAGGCTTATCGTATGCTTAGACCTTTGAGTAATCACCCTTTTCATCTCGGAGTTACAGAGGCAGGGACCAAATTTCACTCTACTATAAAATCTTCTATCGCTTTAGGAACACTTTTACTTGAAGGTATTGGTGATACAATGCGTGTCTCTATGACAGGAGAACTTGAAGAGGAGATAACTGTAGCAAGGGCTATACTTAAAGATAGTGGAGTTGTTAAAAGTGGTGTCAATATCATATCATGCCCTACTTGTGGACGTATTGAGGCAGACTTAGTAAAAGCAGTAGCTGAAGTTGAAAAAAGGGTAAAAGATATAAAAACACCGCTCAATATTTCAGTTATGGGATGTGTGGTCAATGCAATAGGTGAAGCTAAACATGCTGATGTTGCTATAGCATTTGGAAAAGGGCAAGGGTTAGTTATGGTAAAAGGTGAAGTTGTGGCAAAAGAGAAAGAAGATGCTTTAGTAGATAGATTTATGCTTGAAGTACAAAAAGCAGCAGACAATGGATAATTTACACAATATAAATATAGAGCGTTCAGTTCTAAGCTCAATACTTTTTAATCCAGCTTCATTTGAAGAGGTAGCCTCTGTTATAAAAGCTAGAGATTTTTATCTACCTGCACATAAGTATATTTTTGAAGCAATGGAAGAGTGTGAGAGAATAGACTTGCCTATAGATGAAGAGTTTGTAAAAAAGAAGCTTAATCAAGAAGAGCGTTTTGATGAAGATGCGATGCTTGAAATACTCTCTACAAATCCACTTCCTTCGGTAAAAGCATATATAGAAGAGTTACGTGAAAAGTCTATAAAAAGAGATTTAGTTAAATTAACAGCAGATATTAAAGAAGTAGCAGTTGAAAAAGACTTACCATCAAGTGAAGTAGTGGATTTAGTTCAACAAAAACTTTATATGATAACAGATGGTAATAGCAACAAAGAGTTTAGGGACTCTCCAGAGATGACAAGTGCAACATTAGAGCATATCTTGGAGATGAAAAAACGAGGTAATGCAGGTGTAGTTGGACTTAACACAGGATTTGTAAAGTTAAATAAACTTACAACTGGTTTTGGGAATGGAGATTTGATTATAGTCGCAGCTAGACCAGCGATGGGAAAGACAAGTTTTGTTTTAAATCTTGCTCAACAGACACTTGATGATAATAAAGGTGTAGCTATATTTTCACTAGAGATGCCAGCAGAACAGTTGATGATAAGAATGCTTAGTGCAAAAACTTCTATACCACTTCAAGAGTTGAAGATTGGAGATATGAATGATGACCAATGGAGTAGACTTAATAGTGCTGTTGACACAATGAGTAGTAAAAAACTTTTTGTAGATGATAACGGAAGTGTAACCATACACAATGTTCGATCAAAACTTAGAAAACTAAAGACTCAACACCCTGAAATCTCTCTTTGTATTATAGATTATCTACAGCTTATGACAGGCTCTGGCAATAAAGATAGGCATCAAGAAGTTAGTGATATATCTCGTGGATTGAAGCTTTTAGCTCGTGAATTGAATATGCCTATTATTGCTCTTTCTCAGTTAAATCGTGGTGTTGAGAGTCGTAATGATAAAAGACCTATGATGAGTGATATCCGTGAATCAGGGGCTATTGAACAAGATGCAGATTTGATTATGTTTGTTTATCGTGATGATGTGTATAGAATCAGAGAAGAGAAAGAAAAAGAGAGTAAAGCTCGTGCAGAGGGGACAGAGTATAGAAGTAACTTTTTTGAAAAACCAGAAGAAAATGCAGAGCTTATTATAGGAAAAAATAGAAATGGACCTACAGGTGTGGTTGATATGGTATTTCAAAAATCTTTTACAAAATTTGTAGATGCAGGAGGTATTCCTATAGAAGTAGTTTATGATGAATCTAATATACCTGCGCAAGAACCTACATTAGGTGGATTACCGCAAATCTGATGCAAAGTTTACCACTATTTACTACTAAAAGAGAGGTTTTACAAACTTTTTTAGTAATGGTGGTACTTTTTATAACTTCTTTATCTTATGAGTTTTACAAATACAAAAATATTACAACTTATTCATTATATAAAACG
>CAZIAJ010000002.1:0-28158 GCA_964537565.1 uncultured Sulfurospirillum sp. | reverse complement strand
GGGTAGAAGATAAAATCAATACCATAAAAAATGTTACCTTAGTTTTCATACTATTTATTGTTCTTGTATTGATTTTTTACTACTTTAGTGTTAGTAAATCTATACTTTCTAGGTTAAATATTTTAAGAACAAAAGCACACACTATTATAGAGGAAAAAGACTTCTCAATTAGATTAGTTCCTAAAAAAATAGATGAGATTGGTGAAGTATCAACTACATTGAACTTTTTACTTGATACGGTTGAAAAGATGTTAATAGATAGTAAAGAAAAACTAGAAATGGCAGATGAACAAGCTAGAACAATAGAATCTTCTAAAGAAAAAGATAAATTTATAAATCAAATATCTAACCTATTTATGAACGCAGAAGAGTCAAGTATAAAAGATATTAGTCAAAATATGGATGAGATAACAACTAATCTAAAAAGTCTAAACAATAAAACTGCAGACTCTGCAAACATAGCTGGTAAAGTAAGTAATGATATAGATGATATAAGTAATTCCATGGATGATGTTTCACTTATGATCAATGAAACAGAAGGTGATAGTAAAAGACTCCACGAGAGTATAGAAGATATTAATAACGTTATATCTCTTATCAAAGATATCTCAGACCAGACAAATCTTCTTGCACTAAATGCTGCTATTGAAGCTGCACGGGCAGGAGAGCATGGTCGTGGTTTTGCAGTTGTTGCTGATGAAGTAAGAACCTTAGCTGAGAGAACACAAAAAGCAACTCTTGAAGTGGAATCAAGCATAGCCATACTAAGGCAAAATTCATCAAGTATAGTAGAAAGAGCTAATTTAACACAAACAAAGGCATCTGACTCTAAAGATAAAATTGATAACTTTAAAAATGAGCTAGCTTCTTTGACACAAAACTCACGTATTATTGGGGAAGAGAACAATACTATATACCATAAAGTTTTTACAAATATGTCAAAACTAAACCATGTTGCTTACAAAGCACAAGGTTATAAATCAGTTTTAACTGGTAAACATACTCAAGTATCCGATCATCTAAGTTGTGATTTTTCAAAATGGCTCAACAGTGAAGGTAAAGAGATTTTAGATAAGATGACATTTGATTCTATCTTTACTCCTCATAAAGAGGTACATGATACAATACAAAAAGTAGTAAACTTTACAAAAGATGCTAACTATTTAGAACATCAAGAAGAGATTATATCTTTACTAAAAAAATCAGAAGAATCATCAAAAAAACTGTTTCTACTTTTAAAGAAATCTAATGATTAAACATATTGTTTTTTTTAAACTAAAAGACACCTCAGACGAACATAAAAAGTTCGTACAAGAAAAAATCATGTCTATGCAAGGTAATATACCTGAACTAAAACATATAGAGGTTGGGATAAACTTTACAAATGAAGAGAGAGCTTATGACCTCTCTCTTATTAGTGATTTTGAAACAAAAGAGGATTTACAATCGTACGCTATAAACCCTTTACATGTAGAGGTTGTAAAATACCTAAAATCTCAAAATACTATCACAAAAGTAGTAGATTACGAATACTAAAATAGTTCACTATTGGTTTAGCCCCAATAGTGAACTATTATTTTTCTATATTCCAATTGTAGTCATTTTTGGCTATAGATTTTATAACTCTTTTAAACTTAAGATGCCCATCTATAGATGGTGTACCAAACTTTAAATACTTAGTTTTATTCTCTTTAACAAACACTTTCAATTTATGAATCTCTGGATTTAAGTCTACATCTTCTTTTATCTCTATTACATAATTACCTACGGATAAGTTATATATATGATGGCTATTACTCATTAGAGGGTCTTTATATTTTCCATCAATATAAATACTAAATCTCTTATGTCGCCATATAGGATTTAATGGTCTATACACCATCAACGTACCTTTTCCCTCTCTTTTATCTACTTTTACCACTGAATTTTTTATATTACATCCTGCAAGTAATCCTGATAAAAAAATCCCTAAAAGAATAAATTTAAATATTTTCATAACCAATCTCCTTTTTATTTTATCTTATTCTATACCATATCTTTTTAAACAGAGGTAATGATGAAATCATTGAACCAAAAACTATAAGTAAACAAGCTATCCATATAGTACTACTTGACTTTGATAGACTAAAAGTAATTAGAAGTATTGTTGAAAGAAGTGGTGTAAAGTAAGATAAAGAGCCTAAAAGTTGAATATCGCCATTTTTAACCCCATAATCCCAAACAAAAAATGCCCCTCCTACTGGACCTAAACCTATAAAAACAATTATAATGAACTCTTGTAAAGTTGGTATAACAGTACTTTCAAAAAGAAAATGGCAAACAAAAGCTAAAAGAGCAGTAACTCCACAAAATGCACCAACTGCACTTGTTGGAATATGAGCAAAAAAACGTGAAATTACAGAGTAAGCACCCCATGTAAGTGCTGCGATAAAAGCATAGAAATACCCACCTAAATATTGAGCTTCAAAGTTAAAACTTCCTCTATTAGATACTAAGAAAACAACTCCTATAAATCCGAACAATACCCCTACTACATGAAACCATCTTAACTTTTCATTTGGTAAAAATGAACTAAAAAGCACTATAAAAAGAGGCCAAAGATAGTTAATAAGATTTGCTTCAATCGCTGGAGCATTTTGAATTGCTAAAAAGTAGAAATAGTGATAACCAAATAACCCACAAACTCCAACAAGCCAAACTTTTAAGGGCCACTTTAAATGGACTATTATACCCATGCCCTCTTTTTTCCATAAAATAAGGCCTATTATAAATGCTACTAAAAAAGCCATAGCTGTAAGTTGAAATGGTGGTATATTTGAAGCCATAACACCCAAACTAGCCAATGTAGACCAAAATAAAATAGCAAAAATACCAAACAAATTTCCACGTTGCATATATGCTCCCAATTTGCTAAAATGTCTCACTTAAAAGGAGATATAGTGAATAAAACATTATTAATTGTAATTGTATCATTATTAAGTACTGTTATATATGCAAATGAAACAAAAGATGCAATAGAAATGGCAAAAATGTACGAAAAGCAAGGTGATATACAAAATGCAATGAAACAGTATAAAAAAGCAGCTTTAATGATGTCTAAATCAAAAGACGACTATATAAAAAATGACAACATAGTAACTTTTGGAAAAAATAGTATTAAAAGTTATGGTGATGAAAAAACCGATGAAACAGTAAAACAGATAATCTACTCAGAATTTGATATAGAGCCTTATAGAATTAACTATCTTTTACCTGTTACTTATGATAGTAAAGACCATACTGTTCACGATAATAATAAAAATAGAGATGATTTTGAAACAAAATTTCAACTAAGTTTTAAAAAAAGATTATTTGAGAATATATTTGGATTACATGATAAACTCTATGTAGCCTATACTCAAACATCATGGTGGCAAACTTCTGCAGCATCATCTCCATTTAGAGAAACAAACTATGAACCTGAGATGTTCTTAGATATACCATATGGGAAAAAGCAAAGTATACTTAAATCATATAGAGTAGGATTAGTTCATCAGTCCAACGGAAAGCTTTCCACTTCTAGATCATGGAATAGAGCCTACATAAGTGGTATTTTCCAATATAACGGTATATTCTTTGAACCAAAAATTTGGTACAGATTTAAAGAGCATACAAAAGTGGATGCAACTGACCTTAGTGGTGATGATAACCCAGATATACTTGACTATCTTGGATATGGAGAGATTACTATATCTTATCCGTATAAAGAACATATATTTTCATCAAAAATAAGAAAAAAGTCAATACAACTAGATTGGACATTTCCTATATTTGGTCTTAAAGATGTTTATGGTTACTTACAATACTTTAATGGTTATGGGGAAAGTTTAGTCGATTACAATGAAAAAGTTAATAAAGTTGGTGTTGGGTTTGCAATAACTCGTTAGAAATTAAAAAAGGGGAAGAGAGACTAAACTCTCTGCCCCCTTTTATATTATTAGTTACTTATATATTTATATTAGTATCTTGATTCACGTCTTGGACGCTCTTCTCTAGGTCTAGCTTCATTAACTCTAAGAGTTCTTCCGTCTATCTCTTTTTCATTTAGTGCTTCGATTGCAGAATTAGCAGCGTTATCGTCACTCATCTCTACAAAACCAAAACCTTTTGATCTACCTGTTTCTCTATCATTTATAACTCTAGCACTTGCAACTTCGCCGAACTCTGAAAATAGCTCTACTAATCTGCTATCGTCTGTTTGGTAAGAAATATTACCTACGTAAATATTCATTTACTCTCTCCTTAAATTTTCAAACCCTATGATAATTGCAACAAAAAAATGCTTTAATGACACAAAGGAATTTTCTAAGTGAATATTGTATCATAAAACCTTAAAAAAGCCATGCTTTTTTTAAGGTTTTTTAAATAAATACTTTTTTATTCTATCTATTCCTTCTTGCATATGCCCTACTTCTCGTGTATATGCAAATCTTAAATATTTTTTTGTTTCATTATTTCCAAAGTCAATTCCTGGAGTTGTTGCTACATGAATTGTATCTAAAAGCTCTTTTGCAAAGACAAAACTATCTTTAGAATACTTAGAAACATCTACCCATAAGTAAAATGCCCCATCAGGTTTTGCATCTACTTCAAAAATTTCATTTAATTCTTTAAAAAGATAATCTCTTCTTATTTTAAACTCTTCTCTTATCTTGCTTAAATGCTCATCATCAAAAGCTTCAAGCGCTCCATATTGAGAAAGTGTTGGTGCCGATATAAAAAGATTTTGTGCAATTTTTTCAGCATCTCTAATCCTGTTTTTTGGAACTATAACCCAACCTAAGCGATTACCTGGAACACAATAATATTTTGAAAATCCATTTATCACGTAGGCATTTTTATTATATTCTAAAGCACTATTTACTTTCTGCTCATAAATCAACCCGTGATAAAGCTCATCAGATATAAATGATATATCTTTTTTATCACAATACTCTATTAGCTCTTTTAAATTTTCACTTGTATATATATTTCCTGTAGGATTTGCTGGTGAAGAGATTTGCAATGCATCAAGATTTTTATTTTTTAAATCTTCCACATGTAACTGATAATCATCATTTTTACCAATAGGCATAAAAACAGGTTCTATACTCATAAAATGAGCAAAATTTTTATAACAAGGATAAGAAGGGTCACTAAGCCCTAGTTTACCAGAGTGTTTTAACGTAAGTGCATAAGCAATTAAAAATGCGCCACTTGTTCCAGGTGTTAAAAAAACTTGAGAAGGGTCAACTTCAACTGAGTACTCTTTTTTGTAATGCTCAACTATCTTCTCTCTAAGCTGATAAAGACCATGACTTTCAGTATAAGAAAATCTATCTTCATCTATCGCTTTATGCAGAGCTTTTTTCACTAAAGGGGATGGAGGAAGGTCAGGTTGTCCTATTTCAAAATGTATAGCATCTTCATATTTTTTTGCCTCTTTTACTATATCCATAACTATAAAAGAGCTCATTTTTTCACAACGCATATATAAGATTCCTATTTTTAGGTACAATTATATCAAAAAAGGTTGAATACTCTATGTCAAAAAAAATCTACACGTTAAGTGATATAGAAAAAATACTAATATATGTTCCACCTATATTTCTAATTATTTTAACCACACTCTCTGTATTTGTAACTTATGCTGTATTGGATTATAGAAAAGATAGCAAGATAGCACTTATGACACAAAAAGAGATATTTTTAAATCAAAAGTACCTAGATAGCTATATTGAAGAAACACATCAAAAAATAAACATAAGTCTAAGTAAAGCTCAACAAGAACTTCAAAAAAGTGTTCATCTATTAAAAGGAGTATACTCAACAACTAGATTAAAAAGTTTAGCTTTACATATAAAAGATATTGAGGAAAAAGAGAATATTTTATTTGTTATTTTTGATAAAGATTTAAAAATTTATCATGGAGAGAAGATAGCAAAAAATATACAAAAACTTATATTTAATCAAAAACCTGATAAAAAATACCTTGAACTAACACTTTTATATATCTCCTCACAAGGAGCAGACTCCTCTTTATCCTGGAGAGATGAGATAGATAAAACAATTCAACTTAGTTATTTCGATAAAACACCTGATGGAGAGTTTTTTATAGGAGCATTTTCATTAGTAGATAGTTTAAGAAATCTTACTCTAGATGAATATGTTAGATCGATTGTAAATACACCAACAAATACAAAAAGAGGTTACTACTTTTGGTTATATGATTATGCTAAAAGAAACTCATTTAATATAAACAATAGAGAAAACTGGGAGATCGCAACAACAGTCAAACCTACAAATACGTATAGAAATCTAATACAGTACCAACTATACATTGGTATAACTGCTGATCCTAAAGCATTAAAAGATAAACAAAATAAAATAATAACTGAATTTGATACTAAAAAAAGATTTGCTCTATTCATTATATCTCTTATCTCTTTTCTTCTACTTGCATCTACAGCACTCTTTTCAAATTTTATCAAAAATAGATTTCAAACATATAACAATCAACTTGAAAGTATAGTTGAAGAAGAAATTAAAAAAAATGAGCAGAAGCAAAAGCTTTTAATCCAACAAAATAGACTCGCAGCAATGGGAGAAATGATAGGAGCAATTGCTCATCAGTGGAGACAACCACTTAATAATATCTCTCTTATAATTCATTTTATAAAAGACAATATAAAAGAAAATACTTTTGATAGTTTTTTAGCAAGAGCCAAAGAGCAAATCAACTATATGTCACAAACTATAGATGACTTTAGAGATTTTCATAAACCATCTAAAAATAGTGAACCATTTGATATACAAGAGGCTATAAAATCTGCCATTTCTATTTTGCATGTAAGTAACAATATTACAATTAGTTTAAAAGGCACTCATCTTTACATAGATGGATATAAAAATGAATTTCAACAAGCCATACTTAATATACTCTCAAATGCTAAAGATGCCATCGGCAAAAATGATGGAATAATAGATATAGTAGTAGCTGATAAAAAAATAACAATTCACAATAGTGGTGAAGAAGTGGATAAAAAAATATTAGAAAAGATGTTTGAACCATACTTCACCACCAAATCAGGTAAAAAAGGTACAGGTATCGGTCTTTATATGACAAAAGTTATCATAGAAGACAATATGAAAGGAGAAATATACGCTACAAATGAAGAAGATGGTATAACATTTACTATATTATTATAAATAAATTGTTACTCTTTGACACAAATATGTCATTTTCATGCTACTTTTAGGGCTTTTTTAAATACTTTTACTTATAATACCTAATCAACTTACTAGGGTTTAGCATGTTACAATTTTCTACAAGAGTACTTTTAGCAGAAGATGAGTCGGTAGCTCGTGAAATTCTTGAATTTTATCTAAATACTATATTTGATGAAGTTATAGTAGCAGAAGATGGACTAGAGGGATTAAAACTTTATAAAAAAAATTATAACCAACATAAAAAAATCGACCTAGTACTAACAGATATAAAAATGCCAAATATGGATGGTATTGAGATGCTTGAAAATATCTATCAAATCAATAAAAACCAAAAATTTATCATCGTTTCTGCATACAAAGATGAACAAATGCTTCTAAAATCAATAGACTTAAAAGTCTTAGGCTACTTCATAAAACCACTAAATGTAGACAATGTAATGGAGATGTTAACAAAAGCAAAAGATGAAGTTTTAGAAGACCAAAAGAAAGATCAAGGTATAGCCTTAATAAACAACATATATATATATAATACTAAATCTAAGCTACTATATGAAAATGACAAACTTGTAAAACTATCCAAAAAAGAGACTCAAGCTCTAGATATATTGATACAAAACAGAAATAAAATAGTTGAAATAGAAAGCTTTAAAAAAGCACTTTGGAAAGACAAAGAGACTCTTGATGCTACGTTTCGAACAGTTATGAAAAGACTCAAAGATAAGATAAAAACAAAAGATTTTATACTCTCACGAAAAGGTCAAGGCTATATAATAGAGTAAAAATGTAACATATATTAACTTATTTATTTTTTTTCAGATTTTAAATGAAACTTCTTTGAAACTTTATTCTATAATAGTTTTAATTTAAATAAAAAGGAGTTTATATGAAAACATCTAGTCTACTAAAAAAAGTTTTAGTTACCTCAGCACTATCGTGCGCTCTTATCACTGGAGTAAATGCTGCTTCAAAAGAGAAAAAATACATCATTGCAACAGCAAGTACAGGTGGAACTTACTACCCAGTTGGTGTTGGTATTGCAACAATTGCAAGTCTTAAACTAGCAAAAAAGCATAAGATGACATTCTCTGCTATCACAAGTGCTGGTAGTGGTGAAAATGTAGATATGATTGACAAAGGTGAAGTTGACTTTGCAATCCTTCAAGGTCTTTTTGGCTCTATGGCTTGGCAAGGAAAAGCTAAGTATGAAGGTAAACCAAGAAAAAATCTTCGCTCTGTTAGTATGCTATGGCAAAATGTTGAGCAGTTTGTTGTTTACAATAAAATTGCTACAACAGGTGACATAATGGATATGAAAAATCTATATGGTAAAAAATTCTCAATAGGTAAAAGAAACTCAGGAACAAGAGTATCTGGTCAAACTATCCTTGGTGCTTTAGGTATAGACTATACTAAGATGAACCTACAATTTTTAGGCTATGGACCAAGTGCAACTGCTCTACAAGATGGAAAAATAGATGGTATGAATATCCCATCAGGTCCTCCTACAAGTGCAATTACCAATGCTTATGCAACAATTGGTGCTGATAAAATCAAACACTTAGAATTTAGTGATGCAGATGTTAAAAAAATCAGTTCAGCTTATCCAGTATGGACAAGATATGTTATCAAAGCAGGAACTTATCCAGGTCAAAAGAGTGATATTAAAACTATAGCTCAACCAAACCTACTTGTTGTTACAAAAGATACTCCAGAAGAGACAGTTTATCTTTTAACAAAAACTATGTATGAGAATCTTCCGTTCTTAAATACTGTTCATAAAGCAACAAAAGTTATGAATATCAAAAAAGCGATAGCTGGACTTCCTATGCCTCTTCACCCTGGTGCTGCAAAGTACTATAGAGAACAAGGTATAGACATCCCTGATAGACTTATAGCAAAATAGAAACATGCTAAAGTTTAGTAAAACTAGCGTAAACAAATTTACATTTGTTTACGCCATCTTCATCTCAATTTTTCACTTTTACATCAACATTGAAGGTGGTCTTAGTGATTTATGGTTTAATGCTGCTCACTTCTCATTTCTAGCCTCTTTAGGATTTTTAACTTATAGAGCTTCAAAATACTCTGATGCCGAATTTGTATCTATATTTGATATTTTGTTATCTATATTGGTGTTAATTCCTTTCTTCTATCTCATAGGTTTTGAAGAGTCTCTATATCAAGAAGCAAATGGAACAATGCGATTTTGGGATATAAATGTAGCTATACTTTCTATAGTACTCTCTATTGAGATTACAAGAAGAACTACTGGTCTTATCATCCCTTTTATAATGATAACAGCTATAGGCTACATAACTTTTTTTGGTAAATATATAGATGGTGTATTTGCTTTTGGTGGTATGACTCCGGAGCGATTTTTATACCGTATCTACTTTACAGGTGAAGGTCTTTTTGGCTCTATTGCTACTATATCTTCAACATATGTATTTATGTTTATACTCTTTGCTGCTTTTTTGCTCAAAAGTGGTGCAGGAGATTTTATAGTAGATTTGAGTTCTGTTCTTACTTCAAAATTCCGTGGAGGAGCAGGACACGTTGCAGTTTTTAGCTCCGCTCTTATGGGAACTATCTCTGGAAGTGCTGTTGCAAATACAGTATCAACTGGATCTATTACTATTCCTATGATGAAAAAAAATGGATTTAAACCAATATTTGCAGCTGGAGTTGAAACAGCCGCTTCAACAGGTGGACAAATTATGCCCCCTATCATGGGTGCTGGTGCTTTTATAATGGCTCAAATCACACAGATTCCTTTTGTAACTATAATTGCTGTTTCTGTTTTACCAGCTATTTTATATTTTGCTTCTATTGGATTTTATATCCATATACATGCAAAAAAACACAATCTTGAAATTCAAGAAAATGATATAAAGCTATTTCCAATCTTAAGAGAGGGTTTTCACTTTTTGATTCCACTTTCAACTTTGATAGGGCTTTTAATATATGGTTTTACACCAACTTATGCAGCAGGTATTGCAATTATCGCTATCATAGGAGCATCATATCTAACAAAACACAAGAGAATGGGTATAAAAGAGATACTAGGTGCTTTAGCTCTTGGTAGTCAAAATATGATTGTCACAGGCGTACTTCTTGTTGGAGTTGGTATCATTGTTGGTGCTATTAACATATCTGGAATTGGTATTATATTTTCTCAGCTCATAATGGAGTGGTCACAAGGTCAGCTTATAATTGCTCTTTTTCTCATAGCTATTGCTTCACTTATTCTTGGTATGGGGCTTCCTGTTACTGCATCTTATGTAGTTTTAGCAGTTCTCTCAGCTCCTGCTCTTGTTGGACTCATGTTAAGCCCTGAGATGGCAGCACTTGCAGCAGCTGGTGTAACTATCCCCGAAGTTACTATGTCCCTCTTAGCAGCTCATTTAATTATATTTTGGCTATCACAAGATTCCAACCTTACACCTCCCGTTTGTCTAGCTGCATTTGCAGCAGCTGGAATAGCAGGAACTCATCCTATGAAAACAGGTGTTCAATCTTGGATACTAGGAAAAGGGTTATACTTAGTTCCTATACTTTTTGCTTTTTCACCTCTTGTGACAGGAGAGTGGTTAGAGAGATTTGAAGTATTTGGTTTTGCTATGATTGGATTTTTAGCATTTACTATCACAATAGAAGGCTTTTGGGATAGAAAATTATATATCTTAGAGAGACTTCTTTTTGCAACAAGTTCACTTCTGTTACTATCTCAAGATAGTATGCTTGGCTGGGAAAGCTACTTTGATATTGTTCCTGATACTCATATAGTTGGAATTATACTATTTTTTAGTATAATGACATTTCATAAAATGACAGGGAAAAAACAATGCAAAGCACAATTAGTAACCTAGAAAAAAATGGATTTGAAGTTCTACATGTAAAGAGTTCGAAAGAAGCTTTACATGTAGCTAAAACCTACATAAAAAATGGACAAAAAATAGGACTTGGTGGCTCTACTACAGTGGCTCAAATCGGACTTTTAGAGTATGTAATGAAACAACAAAACATAATATTATGCAACCAATACGAGAGTGGCATCGATATGAAAGAAAATCTCAATCGTAGACGTGAAGGTCTATTGAGTGATCTTTATATAACAGGCTGTAACGCTATTACAAAGCAAGGTGAATTAGTCAATGCAGATGGAAGTGGCAATAGAGTTGCAGCTCAAATCTTTGGACCAAAAAAAGTACTTCTTTTGGTTGGAGTGAATAAAATAGTAGAAGATATACATGCTGGCTTCAAAAGAATAAGAGAAATTGCAGCACCAAAAAATATAGACCGCATGAATAATAAAGCTATAGAGATGGGTAAAAATCCTCACTATAATGGTGATAATATTGCAAATAAGTTTGCTTTCATAAATGGTGATGAAAAGGGAAGAACAACTATAATTCTAATTGATGAAGAATTGGGCTATTAAGGACAATTAATGTACGATTATCTTATTATTGGTGGTGGGATTATAGGTCTAAATATAGCAAAAAATCTCAAAGAGCGTGACTCTACATGTAAGATAGTTCTCATAGACAAAGAACCCTCTCTTGCCATGCATAGTAGTGGAAGAAACTCTGGAGTTCTTCACGCAGGTTTTTACTACTCAGCAGACTCATTAAAAGCAAAATTTACTCGTGATGGGAACAAGGCAATGCACGAGTTTTGTGAGATAAGAGGTCTACATGTAAACAAGTGTGCAAAAGTTGTAATAGCTACTAATGAAGATGAACTAAAAGGCTTAGAAGAGTTAAAAAAACGAGGCGATACCAATGGAGTTGAGCTTAGATGGATGGACGAAGATGAGCTAAGTGTAAAATACCCAAATATAAAAACATACAAAAAAGCCCTATTCTCTCCAACAACTTCAACCGTTGATCCAAAAGAGTTGACTTTAGAGTTTGGAAAAGCTGTAGAAGAACTAGGTGTTACGATTCTCACTAATACAGCCTACACAAAACGCATAAGTGATACAGAAGTTCTAACTTCACAAGGAAACATAAAATGTAAAAAAGTCATCAACTGTGCTGGACTATATGCCGATAAAATAGCTCAAGAGTATGGTTTTGCTAAAAACTATGTCATTATACCTTTTAAGGGAATTTATCTAAAAGACAAAGACAATCTCTCACACTTAAAAACAAACGTCTACCCTGTTCCAAATCTAGCCAATCCTTTTTTAGGTGTTCACTATACACTAACAGTAAAAAATGAAGCCAAGATAGGACCAACTGCAATCCCTGCTTTTTGGCGAGAAAACTACAAAGGACTAGATAACTTCAAACTTAACGAGATGGTTCAAATACTCTTTTATGAAGCAAAACTTTTCCTAACAAACGCTTTTGGATTTAGAGCTTTAGCCTACACAGAAGTAAAAAAGTACATAAAATCTCACCTTATAAGACTTGCGGAAGGATTAACAAAAAATATGAACCATAAAGGCTACACATCTTGGAGTACCCCAGGTATAAGAGCCCAACTACTCGACACTAAAACACTAGAACTCGTTCAAGATTTTGTGGTAGAAGGGGATGGAAAAAGCATACATGTACTAAACGCAGTAAGCCCTGCTTTTACCTCATCGATTCCGTTTGCTAATTGGGTTGTAGAAAATTATATATTAAAAAAGGAAGCATAACTCCCTCTTAATCTATTAGATTATTACAATTTGGTTACATACATCAATATATCTTGATTTATAAAAATTATTATGATAAACTTCTTAAAAAGGAGTTTTTATGGATACGTTTTTATCTACTGTAGGTTCTATTAATGATGAAACGAGAGTTAAAATCCTCAAATTTGTACAAGAAAATGGCAAAGTTTGTGTTTGCGACATAGAAAATTCGTTTGATATGATTCAATCTCGTATATCAAGACACCTAAAGATTTTAAAAGATGGTGGTTTTTTAAAGGTGGAGAGAGAAGGCAGATGGGCTTACTACTCTGTTCGTTCACCTCTTGATGAGTTTAGAAATGCTGCTCTTAAAGAGATAAATTTTTTAGAAATAGATATTCCAAAACTAAATAAAGGTTGTGATATTGAGTAAAGTATTGGTTATGTGTACAGGAAACAGTTGCAGAAGTATCATAGGTGAAGCTCTTTTAAATGCTGAGCTTGAAGGTGTAGAAGCTTATAGTGCCGGCACAAATCCTAGTGGTAAAGTAAATCTAAATGCAAAAAAAGTTTTACAAATCAATGGCATCTGGAGTGACAAATACTACTCAAAAAATCTTGACGAGCTTTTACATGTAGAGTTCGATTTAGTAGTTACTGTTTGTGACCATGCTAAAGAGAGTTGTCCTATGTTTCCAAGACCAGTCAAAAAAATCCATGTTGGTTTTGAAGACCCAGATGGAAAAGATTACGAGGAGTTTGAAAAAACATATGAAGAGATAAAAACAACACTTATTTCAAAAGTCAAAAAGGCTCTCGATGTCTAGTGTCATATTTTTAGTAACTCTCATTTTCGTGATTTGGCAACCAAAAGGCTTACAAATCGGAACAACTGCCATCATAGGAGCTATTGTTGCTCTTGTTGTTGGAGTGGTTAGTATCAATGATGTCTGGATAGTTACAAACATAGTTTGGGATGCAACTCTTACCTTTATAGGCATTATCATACTCTCAATGATACTTGATGAGATAGGTTTCTTTGAGTATGCAGCTATAAAAATGGCAAAGTTTAGTGGAGGAAATGGTCGCTTGATGTTTGTCTACATCATGCTTCTTGGAGCAGTTGTAGCAGCACTTTTTGCCAATGATGGGGCTGCACTTATCTTGACCCCTATTCTTTTAGCTAAAATGAAACACCTCAAAATGGACAAACTAGCAATCTTTGCTTTTTTAATGGCTGGAGGATTTATAGGAGATAGTGCATCAAATCCTCTTGTTATCTCAAACCTTACAAACATAGTAACTGCAAACTACTTCGACATAGGCTTTTTTGAATATGCAAAAACTATGTTTCTACCAAATCTACTCTCTATCATCGCTTCAATAATTATCCTTTTTATTTACTTTAGAAAATCTATCCCTGCTAGAGTAGATGTAAGCATACTACCAGAAGCAACAAGTGTTATAAAAAATATGCCGATGTTCAAACTTAGCTGGTTTTTTCTTCTATTTTTAATGACTGGTTATTTTGTTGGAGATGCATATGGACTACCTATCTCTGTTTTTGGACTTGGCGGTGGACTTCTCTTCTTAGCCATAGCCAAATCTTACAATGCAGTAAAACCAAAAGAGATTATCAAAAATGCACCTTGGCAAGTTGTTTGGTTTAGTATAGGTCTTTATGTTGTTGTTTATGGGCTTAAAAATGATGGTCTTACTGACTACATAGCCGATATCTTACTAGCAATCAAACCTTATGGTGAGCAGACTTACATCATAGCCACTGGTTTTATAAGTGCATTTTTAAGCTCAATCATGAACAATATGCCAACTATCATGATAATGGACATTGCTATTGATAAAACAGGAGATACTTACTTAGCATATGCTAATATACTAGGAAGTAACCTCGGACCAAAGATGACACCCATTGGCTCACTTGCAACTCTGCTTTGGCTGCATGTCCTTGCGCAAAAAGGTGTCAAAATTGGCTGGGGTGAGTATATGAAAGTTGGAGTTGTGATTACGATTCCTGTTCTTTTTATAGCACTTTTAGGATTATGACTTATGACAGATAACAGTAGGAAAATAGGGCTTTTAGGTGCTATATCCATAGGTATTGGGGGTATGGTTGGTGGTGGTATATTTGCCGTTTTAGGTGAAGCTGTATCTTTGGCTCATGGAGCAACTGCTGTTGCCTTTTTTATAGCTGGTATAGTGGCTATTTTAAGTGCTTACTCTTATTCTAAACTCTCTAGAACATACCAAAACAGAGGAGGAACAGTCCTTTTTATAGATAATGCATTTGGTCATAATCTATTATCAAGTAGTTCTAATATTATGCTTTGGCTAAGCTACCTAATCACGATTGCACTCTACTCTTCAGCTTTTGCATCGTATGGTACAACTTTTTTTGGAAATAGTGATAACTCTATACTAAAACATATACTTATTAGTGTTGCTATTATACTTCCAGCTATGATAAATCTTATTAGCGCCTCTTTTGTTAGTAAATCTGAATCAATAATAGTCATCATCAAAATCTCACTTTTAATTCTTATCATAATATCTGGAGCTTCTTATGTCGACTTTGACACTCTTTCTCCAGCTAAGTGGGAAAATCCTGGGGTAATTGTATCTGCAGGTATGATAATATTTGTTGCTTACGAAGGATTTGAACTTATATCAAATGCTGCAGAAGATATAAAAAATCCTACAAAAAACCTCCCTAGAGCTTTTTATGGATCTGTTTTATTTGTAATTTTACTTTATGTACTTATCTCTATTGTTACAGTAGGAACAGTACCAGAGAGTCAACTACTTGAAGCGAAAGATTACGCTTTAGCAGTAGCAGCAAAACCAGCCCTTGGGCAAGTTGGTTTTACTATAGTTGCAATTGCAGCTCTATTATCTACTTTTTCAGCTATCAATGCTACCATTTATGGCAATGCAAGGCTTGGATTCTTTCTTGCAAAAGAGGGAGAACTCCCTAAAAAACTAAGTATAGATAAAAAAGGTATACCCAATAATGATATAATCATAATCACACTTTTTAGTCTTATTATTGCAAATACCATAGAACTAAGTGAAATAGCCATCATAGGAAGTGCTGGTTTTTTACTTATTTTTGCAATTGTAAATCTTGCAGCATTTAAACTCTCAAAAGAGATAAAAAGCAGTAGGATAGTAACCTTTTTTGCTTTTTTACTAAGTTCACTAGCCCTTTGTATGCTTTTATATCATACATACAATACCAATTTTAGAGCAATTGTAGTCTTTTTTTGTTTCATTGCTATATCAATACTATTTGAACTTCTATATGGTAAACTTATAAGAGGGCATTTTTTCAAAAGAGAGTATTAGAGAGCATAAAAAGAAAGTATTTATATGAAATTTGTTATTATTTCATGCAAAATTAAAATATAAAAGAAAGTTGAAAATGAAAAAAACTATATTAATACTTACCACTGTTATATCTCTTGGAGCTAATCTATTTGGTGCTGACTTAAGCAAAGAAATGTTAAAACAAAACCGACAAATCGTAAAGATGGCTGTTAAAGCAATAGGTGATAAACTACCACAAAAAGTTGATAAATATACCCAATTTACTGCAATATCAAATAAAGACCTAACTCTAATTTATACTTTTGAAATTAATACAGGTGCAAAAAGTGATGAAGCAGTTATTCAAGAAGATAAGAAAAGAATGGAAAAACGTGTAAAACAAGGTATATGTAAATCATCAAAAAGATTTTTAGATTCCCATATAAATATATCTTATATTTACATTAGTGCTAAAACTAAAACAAAACTTTTTCAATTTGATGTAACACAAAGTGATTGTAACGAGCTAGCTTTACAAAATCCTCTAATATTTAACTAATTGTCCTAAAAAATCTGCTTTAAGTAAATAAAAAGGAAAATAGTTTTATAATTAACTAACTGGTTAATTAAGGACTTATAATGAAAAAAAGAGATTCCCAAGCTTCAAAAGATAAAATCATCCAAAATGCAAAGCTTCTTTTTGCAAAAAATGGTTTTAGTTCTAGTTCTATGGATGAGCTAGCCTCGATGTGTAATCTAAACAAAGCCATGATTTTTTACTATTTTAAAAACAAACAGACTCTTTTTGAAACCGTGATGAAAGATGTATTAAAAGAGTTATATGACAAGATAAAAGAAGAAAATAATAAGTGCAAAAGCCCTACACAAGAACTTGAAAGCTTTATCAAGATATATGCTACTTTTTCTTGTAATCATCCTTATATACCAGCACTATTACTAAAAGAACTAAGTGATAGTGGAGCGATAATACCGGAACAATTATTTGCAAATATGCGACAACTTTTTCAACTTTTTAGTGAGATTTTAGAACGAGGTGAAAAAGAGGGATATTTTAATGATGTTATACCAATGATTTTATACTTTATGGTTATTGGCACACTAAATCTTATGATAACAACAAAACCACTAAGAATTAAAGCCCATGAATTAAGCGCAATAGATACATGTTCTACATGTAATATAGATGAAATCTCAGAATACATAATAAACAAAATGAACAAAATGTTAAAAGGATAAAAGATGAAAAAAGGAGTACTATTTATAGTAGCAATTTTTATTGTAAACCTACATGCAACAACCATAACAGAGTTATTCAATAAAATAGAAAAACAACCCTCAAATAAAATAGATATTTTAAATGAGCATATGGCACAAAGTGCGAAAGATAAAGTAAACTCAAACTATTATCCAAAGGTTGATGTCTTTGCAAACTATACACACTACAATAGTCCAACAAATTTATTGCCACTCGATCCACTTGAAGCAGGAAAACTAATACAACAACATGAATCCCTTCCTTTTGCCAATACAATACAGAGATTTGGCGTAAAAGTAAGTATGCCTATCTTCATGAAAGAGTTATCAGATTTGAGTGAAAAAACAGAACATTTAGCAAAAGGTGCAAAACTAAAAAAGAGGCTAAATTTATATAAAAAAGAGGCCATTTTAGTTGGAGCAAATTCTGGACTAGAGTATATATACCACTTAAAAGAGGCACTAAATGCTACAAAAAAATCTATACTAAAAACAAGAAGTGATATAAAAGTATCTATCGACAATGGAAGAATGCCAGGAATTGCATTAGATAAGATTGATGAAAAGTTAAACCAAATAGAAATATCTATAAACAATATAGAGATTAAAAAAACAACTCTTTTTAGTCAAATTGAGACTATTACTGGTATAGAATTAAGAGAAAAAGTGCCAATGCAACTCACAGCAGACGTAGAAAAAAATGAAATTTTTGCTCTAAAATCACTACAAGAAGCCATAAGTGCCGCACAGAGTGACTTAAAGGCAACCAAATCAAAAAGATACTATCCAAAAGTTGGTTTCAATGTTTTTTGGAGTGAAAATTATGCACAAAATGATACAAATACTCATGATGATGTTAATAAAGGTTATGGATACTATCAAGTCGGTATCTCAATGCCACTATTTGATAAAACAGGTGATACAGATATAGAGTTAAAACAGATTGAAGTAATGAAAAACAAAATGAGACTCAAAAAAACAGAACATGAGTTAAAAATAGAAGCAAAAAGCTTACTAAAGCAACTCAAACTTTTAGAACACTCAAAAGAGCTAAGAAAGAGCAATATAGAGAAAAAAGAGAGCCTTTTAGCCTATGCGAAAGTGGCTACTAAAGAAGGAAGAATGACACAAGAGGATTATCTAAGGTATGAAGATGAGCTTATTAGAGCAAAATCTAGCTACTTTGAAATAATCTCACAAAAATGGCAAAACATTGCCAAATTAGCAGTAATTTATGGAAATGATTTAAGGAGAATTGTAAAATGAAAAAGTTAATAACATATATACTAATTTTATTGGTATTAGGTGCGATGGTTATCGGTGGTATGAAAATCATAAAAGCAAAGAAGGCTGTAGATGCCAATCAAAAACCAGCAAAAGCATATGAAATTGTAGCAAAGACTTTTTCACCTACAATTACTAAAACAACACTTACTTTACCATTTTTAGCTACTTCAAAAAGTAACAATGATGTAAAAATAAGCTCAAAAGTTCCTGCAAGGATAGAGTACATAGCAAAAAGCGGTAAAGTTGTTAAAAAAGGTGATGTTATTGTTAGGCTAGATGACAAAGATTTTCAGATAAAACTACAAGCTTTGAGTCTAAATATAAACTCTTTAAACTCTCAACTAAAATCAAAAAATATTGCTCTTGATAATCTATTTAAGATTCATACAAGAACAGAAAATCTTTTAAAAGTAAAAGGTGCTTCAAAAGAGCAATTTGATAAAGAGTCTACAAATATAGAAGCTTTAAAAGCTGGTATAAAAACAATTGAATACAAAATCAAGGAACTAAATGCCAACAAAAATTCTATAAAAAATATGCTCTCATATACAAAAATAATTGCTCCTATAAACGGAGTTTTAACAAGCATGGGCAATATTGGAGATATTGCAATGCCTGGACATCCACTTATCTCTATAAGCTCTGATACAAACTCTTATCTTTTAGTGAGACTACCAAGTGATGTAAAAGCAAAAGAGCTAATTTATAAAAACAAAAAAATAAACCTTACGCCACTAAATACAACTTTTAATGGACTATTGGAGTATTTAGCAAATATTGATGAGAGTTTAGCCGCAAATCAAAGAGTAGAAGTTGACATAGTGATTTTTGATAACAATGGATATAAACTTCCTATAGATGCTATTTTAAATAGAGAAGGAAAAAGTTACGTGCTAACAATAAAAGGAAATAAAGCTAAAGCAAAATTGGTAAATGTTATAGCAGCGGGAGAACAAGGTGTTGTTGTCGTTGGGGTAGATAGTAACGACAAATTAGTTGTTGCTAAACCAGATATATTACTAAAACTTCTTAGTGGTATTAGTGTAAAAGGGATATAAAATGTTTGATTATTTTTATAAAAGGCCATATCTGCTTTACAGTTTAATTGCAGGGTTTTTTATCATGGGGATTGTGGCTCTTACTACACTGCCAAAAAACCTATTTCCAGATGCAAACCCACCCAAAGTAGTAGTTATAACAAAAGTTCCAGGAGCCACAGCAAAGGTTGTGGCAAGTACAGTTTCAAAACCAATAGAACAAGAGATTTCAAGACTTGGACTTGTTACAGATGTAAGCAGTATAAATGTTGCAAACTTTTCAATAGTGGCCGCAGAATTTGGATATGATAAAGGGCTAAATGCCGCAGCAGTTGATGTTGCAAATGCTCTCTCTATTGCTAAAGCAAAACTACCAAGTGGTATAAATCCCGCTATATATACAGCAGGGGATTTTACACTTCCTGTAGATATACTATCACTAAGTCCTAAAAACAAAGATATTTCCCTATCAGAAATTAGAAAAATATCTGATAGTTTTATAAAACCTTATCTTTTAGGTAATAAAAACATAGGAAACGTAGAAGTTTTTGGTGGGTATCAGAGTTCTATCAATGTTGAGATAGATCCATTTAAAGCAAAAAAATATGGTATCAATTTTGAAACTATTACAAAAATGATAATGGCACAAAACAAAGATATACCAGTTGGTTTTGTAAAAAGTGAAGATAGTTTTTATACTGTTACAATCTATGGTGAAGAAGACAATATACTAGCTCTGCAAAACCTACTTTTGAAACCAAATGTTAGACTAAAAGATGTTGCAGATGTAAAATGGAGTTATCAAAAACGCACAAGTGGATACATGGGGAATGGAAAAGATTCTATTGCTTTAGCAATTCAAAGAGCACCAGGGGGAAGTGTACTTGGTGTTAGTAACGCTGCTCGAGCAGAGATGAAAAAACTTGAACTAAAATACCCAAATATAAACTTTGAAATAAGTGATACCCAAAGAAACCTCATCGAACAAGCCAACTCAAATATGCTTGATGCCCTTAGAGATGCAATCATCTATACATTGATTGTTATCATGTTTTTCTTAGGTAACTTTAGGGCAATTATTGCCGCTGGTATTACTATTCCTATGGTATTTTTCTCAACAATGTCTATCATATGGCTTACAGGTGGTGAGCTAAACATAGTAATCTATACTGCTATCATCTTAGCACTTGGTATGCTTACAGATAATGCAGTAGTTGTCTTAGAAAACATAGAAAGACACTTAAAAGAGCTCAAAGAGGATTTACAAACCTCTATTGTAAAAGGTACAAAAGAGGTCATGGCTCCAGTTTGGGCAGGAACTATTGCGACTATTGCCATTGTTTTTCCACTTATGTATGTTGGAGGTTTTCCTCAAAAGATATTTAAACCACTTATCTTTACTCTTATCATAGCTCTTTTAGTCTCTTTCTTTTTATCAGTGACTTTTATACCAAAACTACTAGAGTTTTTATATAGAAATGGATCAGAAAAAACAAAAATAGAGAAATTTTTCGACTATTTATATGACAAAAGTATAGGGAGATTAGTATCTCCATATACAAGTGTTATCAAGTTTTCAAATGGTGGATTTAAAATTTTAAGAAGAGTTATACTTACTTTTGGAGTTATAGCCTTTTTAGTTTTTAGTGTCAAAAATGTTATGCCTGTCATAGGTAAAGACGCTATGCCTCCTATGGACACTGGTATTATGAAAGCACAAATTGCTTTTAGTGCTAATGAAACAGTAGATAGTGCAGAAAAAAAGCTAAAACCATTTTTAACTTGGCTACATGCTCAGCCTTGGGCTCTAAAAAGCTCTGTTGCCTTTGGTAGTGAAGCAGGTGTACTCTCTCTTGGAAGTGGAAACCTTCCTGCTGAAGCAACTATAACTATCAATAGTGTAAATAGATTTGAACGCGATAAAAATATGTGGCAATTAGAAAATCTAATACGCGATAAACTCTCAGAGCTAGAGGGTTTAAAAAGAAATGATGTCTTTGATTTTGGTGCAACTGCCCTTTCAAGCATCAAAGCTACTGTAGATACCCGCATACAATCACCTGTGGTTGAAGGCTTAAGTGAGTACTCAAACAAAGTGGCTAAAGCCATAAAAGGCGTAAAAGGTCTGACTTCTATCTCAACAAGTTGGGATAAAGACTTTAGCGAGTATGTTATTTTGATAGATAAAAACAAAGCTCTAAGCTATGGTATAACTCCTTACAATATTGCAATGCAATTACCAATCAAAGGACAAATTGCTTCACTCAATGCAAACTTAGAGTCTATGAATACCCAATTTGTTAGGATATATTTAAAAGGTAAATTTTCTAAAAATCTAAATACCCTAAAACTTCTACCAATACAGACTAAATTAGGTGAAATTCCCCTTTCTCAAATAGCAACAATCAAAAAAGATATCACTTATGCAAAAATAGAGAGAGATAAAATGCTCTACTCTTTAGACATCAATGGTTACCGCTCTAAAAGGCCTACAACACATCTAACAGATGATACGCTTGAAGCACTAAAAAGTGTTAAAGATGATAGTTTTATAGTAACACAACAAGGTGATATCGCACAAATAAATGATAGTTTTGAAAGAATGACAAAAGCTATAGGTCTTGGAATTGTTGTACTACTAATGACGCTAATAGCAATCTACAAATCAATCAGGATGGCAATTATCATGATATTGGTTCTGCCTTTATCTATGATAGGAGCTTCTTGGGGAATGCTTCTATTTGATAAACCAAGCTGTATGCCTAGCCTTTTAGGAATACTGCTTCTATTTGGTATTATTATCAAAAATGCAGTTTTACTTATAGATTTTTATCAAATGCATAGAAATCAAGGTGAAAGCGCATTTGAAAGTGCTGTTGAAAGTGTACGAGTGAGATTTCGTCCTGTTATGATGACGGCTTTTGGAACTATCGCAGGCATGATTCCAATTGCCCTTGAACAAGCTGTAGGACTTGAAAGACTTAGCCCTCTTGCAGATGTTGCGATTGGTGGACTTTTGATTGGTACGCTTTTAACACTTATCTATGTACCAATGTACGCATATATGTTTGATAAAAATAAATAAAGGAATAGTTTGAAAAAGTCATTTGGTTTAGCAAGTGCTATATTTTTAGGTATCGGCTCTATGGTTGGAGCTGGTATCTTTGTTTTGCTAGGAGAAGCTGGGGCAATAGCTGGAAATCTTGTCTGGATTGCTTTTATTCTTGGTGGGATTATTGCGCTGAGTGCAGGGTATTCTTTGGCAAAACTCTCAATTACATATCCAAGTAGAGGTGGTATAGTAGAATATCTAGTACAGTGTTATGGAGAAGGAGTCTTTTCAGGTTCAATCTCCATACTCTTTTATATATCTTCCCTTGTGGGTATTGCTATGGTTACTAAAACCTTTGGTGTTTATGCGGCACATATTTCATCGGAAGATGCACCATTTTATATCAATTTATATAGTATTGGAATATTGTTGTTTTTTACACTGATAAATTTAGTTGGAAGCTCTTGGATAGCCAAAAGTGAAAATATCATAGTTATCACAAAACTAACTATACTAATCGCATTTACTGCAATAGTGTTTTTTTATATCACACCAGAGTTACTATCTTTAAAAAATGCACCTGCCTTTAACAATATATTTTTTGCAATGTCTTTGACTTTTTTTGGATATGGTGGTTTTAGTGTTATAGCAAATACTGTTGAAGATATGGATAATCCTAAAGAGACAGTAATGAAAGCTATGCTTTATACTATTTTAATAGTTATGTTTTTGTATGTTTCTGTCTCTTTTGCAGTATTTGGCACTCTTTCTTTGGGTGAAATTATAAAAGCTCAAGACTATGCTTTAGCTGAAGCTGCAAAGCCTGTTTTTGGTCAGATTGGTTTTGCAATTATGGCAGTAGCTGCCCTTGTATCTACATCTTCATCTATTAATGCAAACCTATATGCAGTAACAAACATAACATACCAAATGGCAAAAGATGGCGATTTACCAAAGATATATGAAAGAAATGTATGGCATAGCACAGAAGGGCTACTCGTAAGTACTGGTTTTTTGATTCTGATGGTTTTGTTTTTTAATTTACAAGAAATAGCAACTTTAGGTGCTATATTTATACTTTTTGTACATATATTTGTTCATGTTGGGCATCTATTAAAAATCGAAAAAACAGGTTCATCAAAACTAATCATTATCTTTTCGATAGTAGCTTTATGTATTACCGTTGTGCTGTCACTTATATATACATCAAAACATATTGAGGGTATCGGATACTATGTAGTGGGTGGATTTGTACTTTCATTTGCTTTGGAAGTTATATTTAGGTTGGTAAATAAAAGGAAAGTATTAAAACAAATAAAAGGGTAGATATGAATAAAATTGAAAAAAGTAAATACGATTTAGTAGTTATTGGTGGAGGACCTGCTGGAACTCCTGTAGCTATTGAATATGGAAAGCTAAATAAAGATAAAAAGATAGCTTTAGTGGACATACTAGGTGAGCTTGGAGGAGAGTGCCTTTTTCAAGGTTGTATCCCTTCAAAAATCATGGAAGCAAGTTCTAAGCATGTTAAAATACTAGATGAACTAAGTGAATTTGGCATTGACTTAAAAGATTCTAATTATAAGCTTATCTGGGAAAAAATCAAACTCAGAAAAGATGAAATTCTTAATAAAAGAACAAAAGCTGCGAGAGAAGTTGTAGATACATTGGAAAATGTTGAGCTTATAAAAGCAAAAGCAAGCTTTGTAGATTCAAAAAGTATAAAACTTAGTTTCGAAGATGGAACAGAAAAAATAGTAGATTTCAAAAAAGCAGTTATAGCCACTGGTTCAAAATCTTTTATACCAAAATATGAGGGAAATGCTGCATCAAAGATATGGAACAATAGTGATTTTTTTGCAAAAATGCCTCTACCGAAATCTTTGGCTATTATAGGCTCAGGTGCTATTGCAATCGAGTTTACTCAGATACTATCTGCTTTAGGAGTTAAAATATATCTGTTTGCTAGAAGTAATAAAATTCTTAAAAATATTGACAGTGAAGCTTCTGAATTTTTACTAGAAGAGTTAAAAAAAGATAGAAACATCACTCTTCTTTTAGGCTCAGATATAAAACGAATTGATTTTGATAAAAATTTTAAGATCAACTATGAGCTTGATAATAAAACAGATGATTTAGAGTGTGACTTAGTCCTTTCAGGTGCAGGAAGAGTAGCAAATATAAAATCATTGGGGCTAGAAAATACAAAAGTCAGTTTTACTCATAAAGGTATTATTGTAGATGAGTTTTTGAAAACAGAAGATAAAAACATATTTGCATGTGGGGATGTTGTAGAAGGATTTCCAAAGTTTGCACATACTGCCCAATATGGAGCACATACAATAGCTCAAAATCTATTTTTAGAACATGATTTATTTAAAATGAAATACGATATAAACTCATGGGTGCTTTTTTCAATGCCAAATTTTGCATCAGCAGGTTTGAGCGAAAAAGAGGCAAAAGATAGAGATATAGATATCATAGTAGATAAGTTTAATTTTTCCACAGAAGCAAAATCTCAAATAGAAAATGATGATTTTGGTTATCTTAAATTTATAGTAGCAAAAAGTAGCAAAAAAATCATTGGTATATCCATACTGCATAACGAAGCTGCTAGCATGGGAGGCGAAGCTTCATTGATAGTTGGAAAAGAGATGAAACTAAAAGAGTTAATAGATACAATTCATCCACATCCAACCATATCTGAAAGTTTTGTTATGTTAGCAAAGAAGATGATGGGTGAAATAATGTTAGAAAAATTAAAAAATCCAGTAGTTAAAACACTACTTAAGTTAGAAAGATGGATTTAACAAAAACAAGGAGAAAAACAATGGACAATATGGTTAGAGAAACGGCTCTAAAAGATGTAAAACCTATGAAAATAGAAGTTGAGGATTTTATAGAAAAATTCAACAGTAATGAGGCTATCTTACTAGATATCAGGATGCCTTTTGAAACAAAAGTTTGGGGAGTTAACTTTGCTGTTAAGATTCCCTATAATGCACTCCCTGATAAACTTGAAGAGTTACCAAAAGACAAGATGATAGTATGTGCATGCCCTAACGAATACAGAGCTAGCATGGCTAAAGAGTATCTTCGCTTTAAGGGCTTCAATGCAAAAACACTAAATGGTGGATTATTAGCTTTAATGGAAAAACTAAAAGGTGGAAAAGCCAAAGATATAGATTTAGGATAAACAATGTACGATTATATACTATATTTTACTATTACACTATTTTTCTCCACCTTTTTTGCTATGGGTGGAGTTGGTAGTGCTATAGCTTTAGTATCTATATTCCCTATGCTTGGGCAGAGTTTCAATCTCTCCCGAGCATTGGCTCTATTTGTAAATGCTTCTTCGACTTTTAGTGCAAGTATTATGAACTTTTACAGAGGTGTGCTTGACTTTAAATTTGTACTTCCTTTAGTAATAGCTGTGTTAGTTTCAACTCCGATTGGAGCTTATCTTTCACAATTTGTTAATCACAAAATACTTATGTGGATGTTGGTTGCTTTTTTGATAACAAGTGCAACATTGATGCTCTTTTACAAAAAAGAGGCAAAAACGAGCTACACAAAAACTTGGGTTTTATATGTGATAGGATTTAGTGTTGGTATCATCTCTGGTATGCTTGGAGTTGGTGGTGGGGCTTTAATAATGCCACTTTTGATACTACTTGGATTCGATGCAAAAAAAGCAGCTTATGGAGTTAGCTTCGTAATCCCCTTTTCATCTTTTGGTGCATTTGTAACTTATCTTCAATTTGTACAGATGGATTGGTATCTTTTAGCTGATGTTACAGTTGCTGCACTCATAGGTGGATATCTAGGTGGAAAAATAATGCACTTCAAATTATCTCAAGCACAAGTCAAAAAACTCATAGGTATAGTTTTGTACCTTATAGCGATAAAAACTATATATCATCTAATTTAAGAAGGCAATATGACAAAGCAAGACAATATAAATATGGCTCTTTTATTGGGACATATTTCTGCTCTAAAAGACCATGATACCAGTGAACACAACACTAGAGTAGCTTATATATCTTGCTTATTTGGTGAAAAACTAAACTTGGATAAATCTACTTTACAAGCTCTTATGAAAGGAGCTTTTCTTCATGATATAGGAAAGATAGGAATCCCAGATGCCATACTTTTAAAAGAGGGTAAACTTGATGAAACTCAATGGGCTATAATGAAAACTCATACCACTTTAGGTCTAGAACTAATTCAAGATATAAAATGGTTTCATGATGCAAGAGATATAGTTCTTCATCATCATGAAAAGTTTGATGGTAGTGGCTATCCAGATGGATTAAAAGAGTATGAAATACCTTTACATGTAAGAATGTTTAGTATTGTAGATGTTTTTGATGCTCTTATAGTAAAAAGACCTTATAAAAAAGCATTTTCTCTAGAAAAAGCTAAAACTATATTAAAAGAACAAGCTTGTAGCTATTTTGACCCATCTTTAGTCGAAACATTTTTAACATTAGCTGATGATTTTTACTATATTACAAAAAACTACTCTCATTATGAGCTGAAAGAAAAATTAGTTAAAAAAAGGGAGAAAGTTTTTGGATAACTTTTGCCACTCTTTGGAAAAAGATGAAATCTTAAATGAAAAGAATAGTGATTTTCCATTGTATGAGTTATACGCATATGGTAGCAAATTAGAGTGCTTAAAAATCTCTAAAAGAATTATGTGTAGCGTAAAACACCTCCCTCTAAGAGTAAAAGTACACTATATATATGACACTCAAAAAGCAGTTGAAAAAGGAGTAGCAAAGGATCCCTCTATAATACTAAATGGCAACATTATAATAGAAGGATTAATCTCTGCTGAAAATATAGAAAAAATATTTTTATCTTTAAATTGCTGAGTATGTTCACTTTGAGCTAAATCTATTTCATCTTTTTTGAGTTTTCAAAAAAATTTGTTTTATTTTCTGGTATATATGGTAAATTTCGCATCCTAAGCAGTAGTTAAATATCATCTCTAAGCTGCTACAAATCAATAAGATTGTACCCGTAATATAAAGAGTATTATCAAAATGTAAATTATTTAAGATACTCATCAATAAAACAAAAAATAGTCCAAAAAATGTAGCCAATTTTTTTGCTCCTGCATCTACCATCTTTGTTTTCAAAGAAAATATTTTCTTTATTAACTTAGAAAAATTAAAAATCAAGCTTAAATTATAATAGCCAAATAAACGAAAACTAAAATCAATAACTAAAAAATATAAAATACTAGTATATAACGTCACAAAAAAAATAACTACTAATAGTGTTATAAACATCGC
>CAZIAJ010000001.1:0-33801 GCA_964537565.1 uncultured Sulfurospirillum sp. | reverse complement strand
AGATATAGTTATTATAATTAAAGTTTTAAAAAGCTCTTTCGATGTAATCTAATAAATAAAAAATAATTGAGTACTTTTATGTGCTTAAAGTGAGGTAATGATGCTTAATGTTTTAATTTTACTCATTGCATTATCCTTAATGTTAACACTTATTCGTTTTATTAAAGGCCCTACTCTAGCAGATAGAATTGTGGCTTTTGATTCGATGAGTATTATAGCTACATCACTTCTTGTTGTTTTATCCTTTTACTTTAACAAAAGTTTGTATTTAGACTTAGCTTTTGTTTTTGGATTAATGGGATTTATAGGAACAGTAGTGTTTGCCAAGTTTTTGGACAAGGAGCTTTAATGTTAAATATTTTAGGATATATTCTTGGGTTTTTAGGGGTAGTTTTATTTTTCATAAGTGCTTTAGGGCTTCTTCGTATGCCTGATGCTTTAACAAGGATGCAAGCTGCTACAAAAGCTTCTACTCTTGGTTCTTTACTTGTTATTTTAAGTGTAGCTTGTTTTATGCCGCAGTGGACTCTAAAACTTATTGTTCTTGCTATATTTATTCTTATAACAAATCCTATATCTTCATCTATACTCTCGATGAGTGCATATAAAAGATTTAAAAAAGATGTTTATAACACAAGTGGTGCAGATGCATTAAAAGGAGAAGAGTTATGATAGGAATACTGATTTTATTTACTTTCATCTCTATTATCATAGTTGCTATTGCTTCAATCTTAGCAAAAGATATTACAACTTCTGTTATCTTTTTTATGGGTGTTGGACTTGGCTGTGTAGTTCTGTTTCTGCTTTTTCAAGCACCAGATGTTGCTCTTACTGAAGCAGTTATTGGTACAGGTATTAGTACAGTTATCTTCTTATTAGGTATAAGACATACTACAAAAGAGGAGACACAATCATGAACTTAAAAAAAGACTTAAAGCTTAAACATATAGTTTTATCTCTTCTATCTTCTATTCTTATGGTATCAATAGTAAGTATGCTTTTTAATATAAAAACTGATATTCATCAAAGTGTTGGTGAACTATTTTTAGCACTAAATATGCAAACAGCCTCAGCAAATGCAGTTACAACAGTTGTAACATTTTTTAGAGGTATTGATACTCTTGGAGAAGTAACTGTACTTTTTTTAGCAACTACTGGTATCTCCTTGATGTTATCATCTTCTAAAAAAATGTATTGCAAAATTCCAAAACGAGACAGTTTTATTTTAAGAGTGGGAAGCAAACTTTTACTTAGTGTTATTGTACTTTTTGGTACTTATATTATCATTCATGGACACTTAAGTCCTGGTGGCGGTTTTCAAGGTGGTGTTGTTATAGCTAGTGCATTTTTACTTCTATTTTTAGCAAACCCCAATATGGACTTAAAACATAGCATCTTAACTTTTGGAGAATCTGTTAGTGGGGTTAGTTATGTTTTAGTTGGAATTATTGGTTTATTTAAATTAAACATTTTATTTGGAAACTTTTTACCTCATCCTATTGGTCAAATAGGTGAGCTTATAAGTGGTGGTATTATCCCTATTATCTACATCATTGTTGGTATCAAAGTTGGTAGTGAGATGACTGTTATAATAGAGTATTTTATAAAAAGAGAGGCACAAAATGCTTGATTTTTTTAATTCTACACAAACTATACATACAATAGTTATATTAGGCTCTATGTCACTTTTTACCATAGGGTTGTATGGCGTATTTACACAAAAAAATTTAGTAAAAGTTTTAGTCTCATTTGCGATGATGGAGTCAGCTCTATTTCTATTTTTTATAGGACTTCATTATAAAGCAGGTTTGACTGCTCCTATTATAGATGAAAATATAAAAACTTTTACAAATATGGTAGATCCTGTACCTCAAGCGATGATTTTAACAACCATCGTTATTGGACTTGCGATTTTAGCACTTGGATTATCATTTGGTATCGAGTATTTTAAACTCACTGGTACAAATGATATCTCTAAAATGAATGAATTGAAGGATTGATATGAGCTTAGGTTACTATTTTTTACTTCCCGTAATTTTTTCATTTTTAACTCCACTTTTTAAAAAGTTTGGAGTATTTAGCTTAAGAGGTAGTTCAGTTTTACTAAATGCTATCCTCTTTTTACAAACTTTTCAATATTCAAAGATGGCATTACCTCAAATATCACAATTTTCAATTGCTCCTCCTTTGGGCATTGCTTTTATATTAGATAACTTTTCGCTTCTATTTTTACTTATCTTTACATTTTGTGGATTTATAGTATCACTATATATGTTATGGTATTTCAAAGAAAATGATTCTAAAAATGAAGCAAGATTTTATGTATTCTTTCATATGCTCATTTCTGGTAGTATCGGCATGATACTTAGTTGCGATATCTTTAATGTTTATATCTTTTTTGAGATAGTAGGTATTAGTTCATACTCACTTGCAGCTTATAACAAAGATAAAAAAGCTCTTGAAGGTGGTATAAAATATCTTATCATAGGCTCAATTGCATCAATCTTTATAGTTTTTGCCATAATGTTGATTTATCTTCAAATAGGAACTGTAAACATAGGCTTAATTGCACAGAGATACTCAGAGATTGATCCTAAGATATCTGCTTTAATAGCACTTATGCTTTTTATAGGTTTTGGTACAAAAGCAGAACTTTTTCCACTTAACTTCTGGGTTCCAGATATTTATCAAGGAAGTAGCTCACATGTAGCAGGACTTTTTAGCTCAGTTGTATCAAAAGCTTATCTATTTGTATTTTTTCATCTTTTTTATCTTTTTGGTTTAAGTGAAAAGTATACTCTTTTTATCATGACCTTAGGTGCTATCACCTTCTTAGTTTCAGAACTAACTGCACTAAATCAAAAAGATATCAAAAGGTTGTTTGCTTACTCAACTCTAGGACAACTTGGTATTTTGTTTTTAGCGTTATCATCAAACTCAAGTGAGATTATCTCTGGAGCACTTTTTCATCTAACAAGTCACTCACTTGGAAAACTATTGATATTTTTAGCACTTGGTATCTTAGTAAGTAAATTTAAACATACAAATATCACTCTGTTTGGAGATTTCAAATCCAAATTTTTATCTGTTATTTTTATAATAGCATTTTTATCAATACTAGGAATTCCACCTTTTAGTGGATTTGTTGGAAAGATTTTGATTTTAAAAGGTTTTGCAATAGTAGGTAATTATACAGCTATTGCTTTTATATTGATTGTTTCTATCATAGAAGCTGTCTATTTCTTTAGACTTATAACAATGATGAACAACAAAAAAACGATGAAAGAAGAAGTAAGTATTGGAACTGTAAACTATATTTTACTAAGTACATTAGCTGGTCTAATCATACTTTTTGGACTTATGCCGTCTCTTCTTACTCATTTTACAGATTTAGCAACCAATGCACTTTTGCACCCTGCTAACTATCTAAACTTAGCATTAGGAGTTGGACTATGAATTCAGTCTTTTTACTAATAAATTTACTGCCGATTCTGTTTTTGTATCAATATAGTGGACATATAGATATGAGTATAGTTTTAACAAATGAGTTTACACTCACACTTAGACAAACTCCTCTTGGAACATTTTTCGCATATTTGAGTTTAATATCTATATTTCTAGTAACAATAGCACAAAAAACAAAAAAGCTTACATGTAGCTATTTTTTACTTCAACTTCTACTCTCACTTGCAATGTTTGTTATAGTATTTGCTGGAGATTTTATCACTCTATTTATAGGTTGGGAGATTATGACTTGGAGTAGTTATTTTCTTATATCAAAATCTCACAAAGCAGATGCAAAAACAATGCAAAAATATATACTATTTTCATTAGCTTCTGCTTTTTTCTTGATAGCTGGTATGGTTATAGCTTATTCTTATGCAAGCTCCTTTAACTTCCAACAGATATCAAATTCATTTCTTTCTATTCCATTTGATATACAAGTAACTCTACTAGTACTTTTTTCACTTAGTTTTTTTATAAAAACGGGTGTAATTGGACTTCATTATTGGGTAGTTGATGCTTATGAAAAAGCGCCTGATCTTTTTAGTATAATTCTTTCTGCTGTAATGTCAAAAATGGGTGTTTATGGACTGTTTCTAATTTTTGGTGAAATTATAGGTTATCATCAATTAAGAGTTATGTTTGGCACTATACTAAACGGTAGCAATTTTGGTTATATCTTAGCACTTATTGGTGTTGCAACATCTATCATAGCAACTTTTAAAGCTATTACTCAAGATGAGATAAAAAGACTTCTTGCATACTCTTCTATCGCACAACTTGGTTATATAGTTGCTGCAATTGGACTTGGTACTGTTTATGGAATTTATGGAGCTCTGTATCATACTTTGCTTCATACAGTTATAAAACTTTTACTGTTTATAAATGTTGCAGCGATTATAGCGCAAACTGGTAAAAACAAATTTAGTGAACTTGGTGGATTGATTTATAGAACTCCTATATCATTTGTAATGTTACTCATTGGTATCATTGCACTTGCTGGTATGCCTCCACTTGGTGGATTTGCTTCAAAATTTATGATTTATAATGCTTTTATAGATACAAAATTTGCAATACTTCTTATAGGTATGCTATTTTCTGGTGCAGCGTCATTTCTTTACTGTTACAAACTTGTATATGGAATCTACTTAGGCCATCCAAACTCGGAAGGTCTGCAAGACCAAAAAGAGGTACATATAAGTTATCTTATACCTCAAGTTATCTTAGCAATTTTACTAATGGCAATCGGAACTTTCCCAGCTGTTTTTATACAAATGATAAATCCTATACTAAAACAGTTTTTAATGCTACCTCTAGATATTGAAAACTTCGGCATTATGCCAAGTGCTGTTGGTAATTTCAATGGACTATTTGTTATGAGTGCATTTGGTATTATATTTGTTCTCATACTCTTACTTGTACTTAGCTTACGCTCAAAAATGCTCAAAAATATAGATAGATTTGATATAAGTTATTGTGGTGAGATACCTAATGAAAAAACTCCTTTACACTACGGTTATGGTATGGGAACAGAAATTTATAGAATAGCTGTTGTTGGTGCTGTATTAAAAAGAAGTTCATCTCACTTTTATGAGTTTTTAGCAACTCAAACTAAAAAAACATCTGAGCTATTTAGTAGAATGTATTATGGCAATATACACAATACAGCTATCATAATCCTACTGTTTTTCAGTGCTCTATTTTTTATAGGAGTTAAATAATGATTTTACAACTTATTTTACTTATCATGTTAGCTTACGCTGTTGGTTTTATATATTATGGACTATATAGAAATATAACAGCAAGGATACAAGGAAGATATGGTCCAACAATATACCAATCTTTTTATGATAGTATAAAACTATTTGGAAAAGAAAATAGTGTGAGTTATGGTTGGATGTTCTATCTTGGACCAATCATCATGGCAACTGGTGCAGTTTTAACACTCATCATGGTTCCACTTTTTAGTGATGGTGAGTATCTAAGAAGCATCACCTCTAGTGGCAATCTTTTTATACTTCTTTATGTGATGGTTTTAGGGCCCCTTGGCAATGCACTTGCAGTAGGAACAGGTGGAAACCCTTTTGGTGTTATGGGTGTAACAAGAGGTTTAACTAGACTATTAGGACTTGAACTTCCTTTTTACATATCTATCGTAGCTCTTATTATAGCAAATGGAAGTAGCGATATAATTGACATCATGCACTCCCAAGCAGCAGAAGGTTGGAATGCTATAAACCACCCTTTTCTTTTTCTTGCAGCTATGATTTCAATGGTAGGTTTTATGGGAGCATCTCCTTTTGATATACCAGGAGCTCCTCAAGAAGTCTACTCAGGACCAGCAACAGAGTTTAGTGGTAAATTTTTAGCACTTCTAATGAGTCAAGGCTCTATCTTTGCATTTGCAAAGCTGGTACTTATTGTTGATCTATTTTTAGGTGGTGCAGACAATCTTGTTATGCTAGTACTTAAAACACTTGTTATATTTGTATCTATAATATTTATTGGTGTTGTTTATGGAAGATATAAAGTAGATCAAGCAGTTGATTTTTTAATGAAGATACCTACACTAATCGGACTTATCGGATTAGTTAGAATTATTTGGTTTGGATAGGAGAGAGATATGGAAATCGGTTTTCACGGTGATGACTTTAAATGTAGTATGGAAGAAAAAGGTACTAAAAGTGCTCAATCCCTTATAGAAGAGGCTATCAAATGGTTCAGAAGTAAAAGTATTTTCGTAGTAGCTTATGGAACAGGTTGTGGTGCAATTGAGATGCCTCCAACATTTACAAGTAGATATGATGCAGAGAGAATGGGTATAACAGGTGTTGCAACTCCTAGACAAGCCGATGTTATTATACTATCAGGTTATTTAGCATTTAAAACTCTAAGAAGAGTAATAAGAACTTATGAACAGATGCAAAAACCTAGATATATCATAACACTTGGTAGCTGTCCTATCAATGGCGGAATGTATTGGGACTCTTACAATACCATCAAAAAACTAGATGATTTTATTCCTATTGATGTATGTGTTAATGGATGCATGCCTAGACCTGAAGCTGTTATAGAAGGATTTATGCTTCTTCAAGAGCGAATTCAAAATGGTGAAGAAGCTGGATGGGAAAAATACGATAGAGAACTTGAACAGTATAAAGCAAGGCAAAACAAAGCATTGGGTGGCCATATAGAGCCATCATATGATACTGATTGGTACAATATGAATAGTGGAGGTGTTGCATGATAGAGAGACTTAAAAAGTTATCTATTGAGATAGAACAAAAAAATGAGCATTTATATAAAATTAATGTAGATTTTCAAGATTTGGAGTCTTCACTTTTAAGATGTTTAAATGAGTTTAATTATATAACTCTTGATTCTATCAACTATAGAGATGATATAGAAGATGAAAAATTTTGTATAACATACTGTTTGCAAACAGCTAAAAGAGATCATATTCTTATGGTACAAACATTTATAGATAGAAAAGAAGCAACTCTACCAACTATGCATCATATTTGGCCTCAAGCTGAAATTATGGAGAGAGAGATGCATGAAATGTTAGGTGTTGATTTTCCAGGTCATCCTACTCTTATTGATTTTGCTTTAGAGTATTGGAATGACATACCTCCTCTAAGAAGAGATTTTGATACACTAAAATATGTAGAAGATATGGATCCATTTAGAAAAAATCAAAGAGATGATAATCTAGATGTTAAAGTTGAAATGAAAAAGAAAAAAGAGGCAAAAAAAGCTGCAAAATTAAAGGCAGAAGAAGCCGAAGCTGCCGCAAAAGAGAGTAAAGAGGAACCAAATAATGAGTGATACTAAAAAAATAGTTAAAATATTTCACGGTCCTCAACACCCAGGGATTACTGGTAATATGAGTGTAGAACTTGACCTTATAGGGGAAACAATTCAAAGAGCACAGACTCATGTTGGTTATCTTCACCGTGGTTTTGAAAAACTCATAGAGAGGCGAACTGTTGTTCAAGGATTTACCATCGTTTGTAGGATTTGTGTACCAGAGCCTGACCCAAATGAAGAAAACTATGCAAGAGCAGTAGAAACTCTAGCAGGACTTGAGATAAGTGAAAAAGCAAAATACATAAGAACAATGGTTTTAGAGATGAGTAGAATCGCTGTTCAATTTTTATGGATGGGTGGACAAGCTGGATCAATCGGACTTGGTCTTATCCCTCAATGGTCAGTTTGTGATAGAGATTACATGCTTGATCTATTTGAAGAATTAACTGGTGGTAGAGTTTATCATATGTACGCTTTTCCTGGTGGAGTTAGAAGAGATTTACCAGAAGGTTTTTTAGATAGATTATCAAAACTTTTAGATTACTATGAAGAGAGAATGAAAGTTTATGATAATACATTTTTTGATAACATAACTTTCAAAGCAAGAGCTATTGGCGTTGGTATTGTAAAAAAGGAAGAAGCTCTAAAAAATGGCTATGTTGGACAAACTCTAAGAGCTTGTGGTATAGAACGAGATGTTAGAAAAGATATGCCTTATCTTATGTATGATAAACTTGAGTTTGATATACCTACAAGAGAAGAAGGAGATGTTTATGCAAGAGCTATGGTTAGAAGAGATGAAATCTTTCAATCTATTAGAATACTAAGACAAATTATAAAACAAATGCCTAGCGATGGAGATATACTTCAAAAAATACCAAAACATAGAAAATTCAAACTTCCTAAAGATGATGTTTATATCCAAACAGAGAGTGCGAGAGGTGCTATGAGCTATTATATGGCAGGTGATGGAAGTGAAAAAATAAGAAGAATGCAAGTTAAAGGTCCTTCATTGATACATGCTTATACACTATTGGAAAACATGCTTGTAGGTGCAGAACTAGCTGATGTTGCTATGATTATGAACTCTTTGGGTATCTGCCCACCAGAAATAGAGAGATAAGGAGAAGATATGGCTATAGATGTAAAAGGTATTTTATCACCACTTAGTGCAATTGGAACTCTATTTAAACATCCAAAAACAATAACTTATCCTGAAACAAAAAGAGAGTTTCCTCATGGATATCGTGGCTTTCATATAAATAACTTAGATACATGTGTAGGTTGTGCAAACTGTCAAGATGTATGCATGAATGATGCTATTGATATGATTAAAGATGAAAATGAACATAATCCAAAAAACTCTAGTGGTTGCATACCTAGGATTGATTATGGAAGATGTTGTTGGTGCTCTTTATGTACTGATGTATGTCCTCCTGATTCATTAAAGCTAGAGAAAGATTGTATTCATGCTGACAGAAGTGGCGATAATTTTCTTTATATGCCTAAAAATAAAAAGGAGATATAATGAGACTAATTTTTTGGACACTATTTTTATTTATAATATGGATAGCATTAACTCTTAGTTACTCAAATCAAGAGCTTATAGTAGGTTTTGTTGTATCTTTTACAATAGCATATATATATACTATTAACTTCAAAAGTATAGATAAGTTTAGATTTAGACCTATTGTATACTTACAATATCTCGTTATTTTTCTAAAAAATCTAATTCTTTCAAATCTTGATGTTGCAAAAAGAGTAATAGACCCTAAACTTCCTATAAACCCAGGAATTGTTGAGATAAAAACAAATTTGAAAGAAGATTATAAAAAACTAATTCTTGCAAATAGCATAACCTTAACACCAGGGACTATTACTATGGATGTACAAGATGATAGGATGTTTATCCATTGGATTGATGTCACTACTACTGATATAAACAAAGCTAGTAAAGAGATTGCAGAAGATTTTGAAAAAATATTGTTGAAGCTATAAATCAAAATCATATAACATGATAGAAGAAGTCTTGAGTATTGAATTTTAAAAAATAGGTTGCTTTTTCCTTTTCTTGTCTACCGGTCGCGCTGAGTACCATTAAGTTTAATTTAAAAAAATACCGATAGGTTTTTCTTGGATTAAACTTAATGTGTGACTCCTGGTTTAGCTCTGCATTTGACAATTAACTATCATAAAAAATGTTATTGATTTGTCAGAAATATTTCATTTTGTAATATTTTTGGCTGTTTTTGAAGAAATAAACATTTAATCTTAAAAATAAAACGTGCTTTTAAAAGGAATATGATAGATATTTGAACATAGTGTTGGGTATTTATTTAAAATCCTTTTAAAAGAACGTTTTGTTCCTTAAGAGAAACCTCAACTATAAACTAGCATCTGATAGTGTTATTGCAAATGCTACATTTATATTTTTAGCTTTACATGTAGTATTTGCCTCTTTCAAAGTGGCTCCTGAAGTTACTATATCATCTAATAAAACTACATCTATATCTTCTTTACATGTAAGAGTAAAATCTCTCTTTTCTTTTTCTCTTACAGATAACTTTTGACCACTATATCTAATACTATTTTTTGCTCTTAGTGAACTATAAAGTGGTTTTATAATTTCTCGCAGTTCATGTGCTATGATAGCTGAATGAGAATAACCACTTCTTGTATGGTCATCTATGGGGAGCGCAAAAATATCTTTACATGTAAAGGTTTTTACTAGTGGTAAAAGTGCATGTTTTGTAAGTTGAGCAAAGATTTTTGCTCCATGATAGGTGTGTTTTGTGTGAAGTAAATTTTTTATCTCTTTATAGCTATAAACTGTATATACAACCAAATCATCTTCTAGTACTCTTTTATTTGGAGTAGGGATTAGTATTGTATTTAAACAGTTTTTACAAAGTGGTTGCCAACTAAGATTCAAACAGAGTTGACAACGCATAATTAATCTAGTTTCAGTACTGTCAAGAATGCCTCTTGAGGAAGTTGAACTCTTCCTATAGACTTCATTCTCTTTTTACCAGCTTTCTGTTTTTCTAATAGTTTTCTTTTTCTTGTTATATCCCCACCATAACACTTAGCAGTAACATTTTTACCCATAGATTTTACAGTCTCACGAGCTATAACTTTATTTCCTATACTAGCTTGAATAGCCACTTCAAAAAGTTGACGTGGTACTATCTCTTTCATAGCTTTCACAAAGTCACGTCCACGACTTGTTGCATTCACTTTTGGAACAATAATTGAAAGAGCATCTACAACCTCACCTGCAACTAAAACATCAAGTTTTACCAAATCACCCTCACGGTAACCAATCTGATCATAATCAAAACTTGCATAACCTTTACTAACAGACTTCAACTTATCATAAAAATCCATTACAATTTCATTCATTGGAAGTGCATACTCTAAAAGGACTCTTTCAGGGCTCAAGTAATCCATCTTTTCTTGAATCCCTCTTTTGTTGTTAAGCAGTGTTATTATATTTCCTAAAAACTCGGTTGGAGTAAGGATTGTTGCTCTTACATAAGGCTCTTGTATATTTTCTATTTTATTTACGGGTGGCAGTTGAGAAGGATTTTGTATTTCAATCACTTTTCCGTCAGTACGCTCAACTCTATAAGTTACAGTTGGAGCAGTTGCAATCAAATCAAGATTAAACTCTCTTTCCAATCTCTCTTTCACAACCTCCATATGAAGAAGCCCTAAAAATCCTACACGAAAACCAAAACCAAGAGCAACTGATGTTTCAGGCTCATAGCTTATACTTGCATCATTTAGTTTTAGTTTATCTAATGCATCACGTAAATCTTCAAATTTATCTGTTTCTATTGGATATATACCAGCAAATACAAAAGACTTGATCTCTTCAAAACCATCTATTGCCTTTGGAGTTTTGTTTTTATTGTCAGTAATTGTATCACCTACTTGAACATCACCTATATTTTTCAACCCAAGAACTACAATACCAACTTCACCAGTTTTTATTACTTTTGTTTTTTCAAGTGCAAGAGGATGAGGATACATAAGATTTAAAACTTCATGCTTTTTCTTAGTTCCCATAACATAAATCTCTTGACCTTTTTTTATCTCACCATCATAAACTCTTACAAGAGCCAATGCTCCAAGATAGTTATCAAACCAGCTATCATAAATAATTGCTTTTGTAGGAGCCTCTTCGTCACCCTTTGGAGCTGGAATAGTATCAACAATATTATCTAAAAGTTCTTTTATGCCAATTCCACTTTTTGCACTAACATTTATTGCTTCGCTACAATCAAGTCCTATAGTATGCTCTATCTCATCTTTTACACGATCAGGATCAGCAGCAGGAAGATCTATCTTATTTAAAACAGGTATTAATACTAAATCATTTTCCAACGCTATATATACATTGGCAATAGTTTGAGCTTCAACCCCTTGAGAAGAGTCAACAATCAACAGTGCTCCATCACTTGAAGCAAGTGAACGAGATACTTCATAAGAAAAATCTACGTGTCCTGGAGTGTCTATAAGATTTAGTATATAAGGCTGTCCATCTTTTACATAAGTAAGTCTTACACTTTGTGCTTTTATGGTAATACCACGCTCTTTTTCGATGTCCATAGTGTCCATCATCTGTGCACCCATCTCTCGCTCAGAAACAGCACCACACTCTTGAATAAGTCTATCTGCTAAAGTACTTTTACCGTGATCGATATGAGCAATTATTGAAAAGTTTCTAATTCTACTTTGAGCCATTAAATAAATAATCCATTTACGCTCTCATTGTGATAAACTCTTCTAATCACTTCTGCAAATGTTGAAGCGATACTTAGAACTTTTATCTTATCACACTCTTGAGTCAAAGGAATAGAATCAGAAACTAAAAGCTCATCTAGTTCCCCTTCTTTAATTCTCTCATAAGCAGGGCCACTAAGAACTGGATGAGTACAACATGCCATAACACTTGTTGCTCCTCTTGCTTTTAAAACCTTTGCAGCTTTTACAATAGTTCCAGCCGTGTCAATCATATCATCAACCAAAATAACATCTTTACCATCTACATCACCAATAATATTCATAACTTCTGATTCGTTTGCTTTTTCTCTTCTTTTATCAACAATAACCATCTCAACTCCAAGCTTTTTTGCAAAGCTTCTTGCCCTAGCAACACCACCAATATCTGGACTAGCAATAATAGGATTTTTAAGACCTTTGTTTTTAATATAATCATGAAAGATGATTGAGCCATATAAGTTATCAACTGGTATATCGAAAAAACCTTGAATTTGCCCAGCATGAAGATCAATAGTTACAACTCTGTCAATCCCAGCTGTTTCCATCATATTTGCTACTAGTTTTGCTGTGATTGGAACTCTTGGTGCTGCTTTTCTATCTTGTCTAGCATAACCAAAGTAAGGTACTATTGCAGTAATAGAACTAGCTGAACTACGTCTTAGGGCATCTGTAAGTATAAGAAGCTCCATAAGATTTACATTTGCAGGAGCACATGTAGGCTGAATAATAAATACATCTTTTCCTCTTACACTTTCGCTGATTTGAACACTAATTTCCCCATCACTAAAACGCTTTATTGTAGCTTCTGAAAGTGGAAGTGAAAGATATTTTGCAACTTTTTTTGAAAACTCTGGATTGGCAGTACCCGTAAAGACTTTATAGCCTCTCATATTTGACCCCTATAGTAGTTAATTAGGCGGATTATACTAAAAAAGGACTTAAACTCGAATTATGTAATATAATTTTTTAAACTAATGTAAGTTAGTTTCTCCCCAAGTGGGGAGAAACTTTTATCTATTTTGCTTCTGCAAGCTCCATTCTTTTTCTTCTTTTTGTTTGATTCCAACCAAGTAAAAATATAATTATAAACACCGGTATTAGAATTATCTGCTTAGGAAGTCTTTCATTTGGTACACGAACAGAATCTATTACCCATCCGCTATCAACTCCAGCTTGTTTCATTGCAGCTACCTGCTTATTATGTCCTGGAAGCATCATAGCAACTTCCATAGGTCCAAACATATCGTCTAGCTGAAAACCTGTTTCATTGATTTTAGCTTTACCAGTTTTTCCTTCAGCAAGAGGTAGTGCAAAAGTATACTTTCTTTGTATTCCATCTATAGTCTCTCCAGAAACAACAAACTCTAGTCTATCACCAGCCTTCATCTTATCAGCAACTTTAAAAATCTCTTTTCCAGGGATATTTTTATATGGCTCTTGAATTTTATCATATATAAATCCTGGTCTAAATAATAAGAATGTAAATAATAGAAGTAAAATTGTCTCCCACCATTTATTTCTAGCTAGCCAATAACCTTGTGTTGCAGCTGCAAAAAGAAGCATTCCTGCTATCGCAGTTACAACAACCATGATAAACTCAAAAGTATTATCAACACCAATCATAAGAAGTTGAGTGTTGAATATAAACATAAATGGTAATAGTCCTGTACGAATATCGTAAATAAAACCTTGTATACCAGTTTTTATTGGATCACCACCAGATATGGCGGCAGCAGCGAAGGCGGCTAGTCCAACAGGTGGTGTATCATCGGCTAAGATACCAAAGTAGAACACAAACATATGTGCAGCGATTAGTGGAATTGCAATTCCATTTGCAGCTCCAAGACTAACTATAACAGGTGCCATCAAAGATGAAACAACAATATAGTTTGCAGTGGTAGGAAGACCCATACCAAGAATTAGACTAATAACAGCTGTGAGTATAAGAATAATAAAAATATTTCCTCCACTCACGTCTTCAACAACACTTATAATAACCTGACCTATCCCTGTCAACGTTACAGTTCCAACAATGATACCAGCAACTGCCGTAGCGACACCAATACCAATCATATTTTTTGCACCGTTTATCAAACCTTGTTCTAAGTCTTTAAAACCATCTTTAACACGAGCAAAAATATCAGATTTCTTTCTAAAAAAGTCCATTAAAGGTTTTTGCGTTATAACAATAAACATCATAAACATTGAAGCCCAGTATGCTGAAAGCTCTGGAGAGTATCTCTCTACAGTAAGTAGCCAAACTAAAACAATAACTGGAAGTATATAGTGTAAACCAGCCCTTGCAGTTGGTCCAACTTCTGGAAGTTCTTCTATCTCTTCTGTGCCTAAATCTGGAACTTTAGATGCAACATAAAGAAGAGCAACATACATAATAGCCAAAATTGCTACAATGACACTAAAAGCATTATCTCCAGAGTTTTGTTTTATGAATCCTATAATAGGAGGTAAAACCCAAGTTAAAAAACTAAGAACTAAAACAACACTTACTACGCCAATCATCTTAGCTTTTCCTGTCATCTTATGTTTTCTTGGAAGCCCTTGCATACCTGCTTTACAAGCTTCTAAATGAACCATGTAAACAAGAGCTATATAAGCAATAGCTGCTGGTAAAAATGCATGTTTAATAATCTCAACAAAAGGGATACCAACATATTCAACCATCAAGAAAGCTGCTGCTCCCATGATAGGAGGTGTAAGTTGACCGTTTACTGAAGAAGCACACTCAATTGCTCCTGCTTTCTCTTTTGAAAAACCAACTTTTTTCATAAGAGGTATTGTAAATGTTCCTGTTGTAACAACATTTGCAATAGATGAGCCTGAAATCATACCTGTCATAGCTGAACTTACAACTGCTGCTTTTGCAGGACCACCTCTAAAGTGTCCCATCAAAGCAAAGGCAATACGTATAAAGTAGTTACCTGCTCCTGCTTGCTCTAAGAGTGAGCCAAAAAGAACAAATAAGAAAACCATACTAGCACTCACACCAATAGCAACACCAAATGCACCCTCAGTAGTAATCCACATATGAGATACTATCTTGTTTATAGAAGCCCCACCATAATCGCCTAGACCAAAATAAGCATAAGTTAGAGCTAAAGATGCAACCACCATAAGCGGTGGTCCTAGTGTTCTTCTTGTAGCTTCAAGTAAAAGTACAAGCCCAATAACACTAAGATAAAGATCTAGTTGATTTGGAGTTCCCAATCTCATCTCAAATGCTAACGAATCCCATACTTGAGAATATATCATATACCCTATAGATGCTAAAAGTAGAAAAGCCATAAGCCAATCAGTAGCAGGCACATAACTTTTAGGGGAAGATTTACGTGGCAGATAACTTAAATATGCTAAAAATCCAGCAAACATCAAGTGTATTCTTTTTACAACATCTTCATTCATCCACGGGGTAAATTCTAAAACCAGTGGTGATGAAATGTACAATTGGAACAGTGACCAAACCAAAGCTAAATAGATTATAAAATTCGCTAAGTATTTGTTTGAAGGTGCACGACCTCCTGTTTCTGCTTCGAGTACCTCTTGGGTAGAGAGCCCAACCTCTTCTTTGTTACTCACGGCAACTCCTTATATAAATATATTTGTAAATTACTATAAGGTTATAGAAGTTTAAAAATACATTTATTTAAAGAGGAGAGAATATAAATCTCTCCTCCTCTTAACATAAAGTAAACTATTGGTTTACATTAAACCTGCTTCTTTATAGTACTTAATTGCACCTCTATGAAGTGGAGCAGAAAGACCATCTTTAATCATCTCAGATTTCTTTAAAGTAGAAAATGCTGGGTGAAGTTTTTTGAAAGCATCAAAGTTTTCAAATACAGACTTAACTACAGCATAGATAACATTTTCAGGCACTTTTGCAGAAGTTACGAAAGTTGCAGCAACACCAAATGTCTTAACGTCATCTGGATTTCCTCTGTACATTCCACCAGGGATAGTAGTAAACTTGTAGTATGGAGTTGCATCAACTAACTTAGCAATTTTTGCATCACTAACGTCAACTATAACACTATCACAAGTAGTTGTAGCTTCTTTAATAGCTCCACTTGGGTGTCCAACAACATAAACCATTGCATCGATTTTATTATCACAAAGTGCTTTTGCTTGCTCACTCGCTTTAAGCTCACCAGCTACTTTAAATACTGATTTATCCCAGCCTTCAGCTTTCATTGCTACTTCCATAGTACCACGACTTCCTGAACCAGGATTTCCTATGTTTACTCTTTTACCTTTTAAATCAGCAAATTTTTTGATACCACTGTCCGCTCTTGCGATAACTGTGAAAGGCTCTCCATGAACAGAAAAAATTGCTCTTAAATCTTTAAAAGGTCCTTTTTCTTTAAACTTACTATCACCTTTATATGCATGATATTGCCAGTCAGACTGTGCAACACCCATATCTAGCTCTCCAGCTCTAATAGTGTTAATGTTATAAACAGAACCACCAGTAGACTCAACAGAACATCTTACTCCATGCTCTTTCTTACCTTTGTTTACTAAACGACAGATTGATCCACCTAGTGGATAATAAACACCTGTAACACCACCTGTACCGATAGTAACGAAATCTGTAGCCATCAATGGCAAACTCAAAGCACCTGCTAAAGCAATAGTTGCTAACTTCTTAGTCATAAAAACTCCTTTTAAAATAAATTTCTATTAGCAATTTAACGTGTTTAACCTTATTGGTTTCAAAATAGTTTCAAAAAAAATACAAATTCTTCTAATATGTTACATAATGAAACGAAAAAGCATGAAACAAAAAATAAGACAATATTTTGTTTCTAATTTACTTATTTAAATATAGATTAAACTATTTTCAGTTAGAATTGTCGACAATAAATAATAAATTGTCGACAAGGATTTTATAATTATGAATAATAGCCCTAAAGAACCACTAAAAGATAAAATTATCGAACATATATATAGTGCCATTATAAATGAAGAATATGCACAAGGAAGTCAAGTTAAAGAGATATATCTTTCAGAAAAACTTGGCGTTAGTAGAGCTCCTGTACGTGAAGCACTTTTAGAACTTGTTTCACTAGGAGTATTAGAGCAAATCGCTAGAAAAGGCGTATTTGTAAAAGAGATAACTTCAAAAGATATATATGATACATATGAAACAAAAGGGATAATAGAAGGTTTTTTAGCAACTGAACTTGCACTCCATGCCTCACAACAAGACATACATCAACTCTCTTTACATGTAGAGCAAATGAGCGATGCAAATAGTGATAGAAAAAAAGTAGTAAAAGCTGGTGAAATGTTTCACAAACTAACTCTAAAATATGCAAAAAATAGTGTTTTACTAGATACTCTTGAAAAAATCAACAAAAAATCACAACTTCTTTTTTATAAAAACTGGACAAAAATGTACTCTCAAAAAGAGGTCAAGTTAAGACATCAAAAAATAGTAGATGCAATTAAATCAAGGGATAAAAAAAGAATTGAAGATGTTATACGTGAACATTACTTTGAAACTGGAACAAAAATTATCCTTTTAAGGGAAGTAAGATGAAAGAAATAGATGTAAGGTTTACAAACTTTGAATATGATAAACATACTATGTATTTTTTATTCATTAGTGAGCTAAAAGCCTATGGAATTGGATATTTTTTTAAAGAAGCTCTTGCAAAAATATGGAGTGTGCCTAAAGAAAAAATTGAATTTATAACAATTGCTCCTGATGTTTTTGAGCAATATAATTATGATAATCTTATCATATTAAATGAACTTAAAGAGAAACAAAATAGACGAAAGAAACATGATGACTTTATAAGTGAAATATCAAATAATTCATATGTACATTCTGTTATAGATACTATACTAGAAAATCAAGATGAGCTTTTCATATATATGTTTGAATCTAGCCCATTTATGACTCTGGATAAAAGAGATGGTGTTGTTCTAATAGGACCTAACAGTGATATTGTCAAAAAGTTGAGCAACAAAATATCTCTGTATGAAATTTTCTCCAATATCGTACCAATGGCAAACTATAGTGTAGCACATGGATTTAAAGAGTTAATGAAAAGTTCACAAAAGTTGATGCAAAGAACTGGAAATCCACTGTTTATCTCACTCGAACAGAGTGCTGCTGGGGCAAATAGTATCATAGCTTATACTTTAGAAGATATAGAAAAAAAGTTTTCTAATAATGTAGATAGTATTTTTTTAATAACTGAGTTTATATCACATATTTGTGATCCAACTACCTTGGGAGTTGTTATAAATGAAGATGAGATCTACGTAGCTGGTGTTGCAGACCAAAGAATTAATGGTACACGGTTTAAAGGTTCAACATTTCCTTCTAAAATGTCAAAAAAAGTACAAGAAGAGACTATAAGACAAACAAAACTGGTTGGTAAAAAGATGGCTGAACTTGGTTATAGAGGGATCTTTGGATGTGATTATATTGTAACAAGTAATGATGAAGTATTTTTTATAGAGACAAATCCAAGAAAACAAGGAACTACGATGGAGTTTTGTTGTGCATTAAAAACTCAGCTTCCTCTAGGCGCTCCAAATCTTCCCGAAATAGAATTTTATGCAGTCACAGAGAGTAGGCGACCTCCAAGAATGAGAGAACCAAACTTCTTTAAAACTGATATATTTTGGGGGACTTATAACTACAAGATAGATAATAAACTGACAACTCATAGCTATCTTCCACAACAACGTGGAGAGATAGAGATGTTTCAAAGTGTCGCAAAAAACAAAATAAGTAAGGAGTTCATGATACTTGAACATATAGGACAAGATTTTTTTGTAAATGAAGGCTCATTTTTGGGTCGAGTGATTGCCACTGGTAAGAGCTATAAAGATGTAGAAGATGGAATTGAGATGGGTAGAAGAATGATTAATTATACTGTAAAAAGTTATGTTGATGAGAATTTTACCTTAGAAGAGCGATGTTATAGTTGCCCATATTATGTAACAAAATTATAAAAGGATATTAGATGGAATGCGATGTAGGAAATGTAGATTTAAGTCAAATGGATAAGTTTGATGTAAAGTTATTTGAGCTTCTTTATGAAGATTCAAGCCAAAAAAATGAAGTACCTCAAAAAGAGATAGACGAAGCTAAAGAGTGGTTAGAGGTTAGTAAAACTTCAAATAAATTAACAAACCCTATAGTTCAACTTTTTGATAAGCTAAAAAGCATCAAAGAGAACTATGGAGTAAGCCCAAATGAGATAGGCATAAATAAAGATGAACTTCATTTGATGGCGATAAAACATAAAAATACAGATGAGCATTCTGTAAGTGTTGGTGGCCGTGTATACTCTGCTCTACCTATAGTAGCTAATGCTAATGCTAGAGTTCAAGATTATCTTAATAATCATAGAAAAGATGCACCAAGTGGATTTGATTTAGATGACCAAATAAAAGAAAATAGAAGAAAAATACAGAAAAAATTAAACATGAGTGATGAAGAGTGGGATAGTTATGGAGGTCAGATAAAACATGCTATTACTTCTCCTGAGCAATTGGCTGAGATTATAGATCTTCCTGCAAAACTTATCAAAGATATACATAGAGTTTCTGAAGTTTTTAGAATGAGAATATCTCCATACTATGCTAGTCTAATTATTCCTGGACAAATTAATGACCCTATTTTAATCCAATCTGTTCCAACTGGTGATTTGATTGACAATCGTGGTGAAGAGATAGCTCCAGTTGCTAGTGACCACTCTCCTGCTCGTTTAGTTGATCAGTTTTATCCACGAGTATTGACTATAAAAGCTACAAATATGTGTGCTATGTTTTGTACTCACTGTCTTCGTATTGCTCATATAAGTGACAAAGATTGGGTTAGTAGTAAAAACACTTATGAAGAAGCACTTAACTATATACGTGAAAATGACAATATCCGTGATGTTCTTATCACTGGTGGTGATGCTCTTGCTCTTTCAAATAAAAGAATAGAGTATCTTCTAGAAGAGCTTGATAAAATCCCTCATGTAAAGATAAAAAGACTGGGAAGTAGAACTCCTATCATGACTCCTCAAAGAATTGATGATAAGTTTTTAGAGATTTGTGAAAAAAGTAATGCGATAAAACCAATCCGTTTTGTAACTCAAATTAACTCTGTCCAAGAGATGACACCAGAAGTACATGAAGCATTTAAAAAGCTAAGTCGTGTTACAAGTGCTATCTTAAATCAAGCAGTTCTTTTAAGAGGAGTGAATGATACTAGAAATAAGATGTGGAAACTGAGTGAACTTTTACAAGAGTCTTACATAAGACCTTACTATTTATTTAACTGTAGTTTTAGAAATCCTGAGTTTGCACACCTTAGAGTTCCTATCAAAGTTGGTCGTGATTTGGTTGAGAGTATGTACGGAAATATCGCGGGAGATGCGATTCCAAGATACTTGGCAACTGCTGGAGGAAAAATACCTCTTCATCAAGACAATGTAGTTCAAGCAAATGATGGTGGTGACTATATCCTTAAAAAGCCTTGGAGTGGTGAAGAAGTTCCTTATCCTGATATGAGTATGAAAGAGTACAATAAACCATTCTCTTTTGAAAAGTATCAATAATGTATAATCTGATAGTATATGGTAGTCTTCTTCATGTTGATGAACTTAAAAAACAGAACATTGATCTTTCAAAAGTAGATTTGGTAAAGGTTAAAGGCTTCAAAAGAGTCTTTAACCAACTACCTTCATGGAGAAAAGTTGATGGAAATAAAAAAGCTGTTATGAATATAGAAACAGATAAAAATAGCTGGTTTAATGCTATTGTTATTAAAGATTTAGACGAAAAATATATCCAAGATCTTGATCACCGTGAACGTGGTTATAATAGAGTAGCTTTGGGAGATGGAAGTGTGACTCTCTATAGTGATGGCAGTATTCTTAAAAACTCTATTGTTTATAAAGGTAAAGATGATAAACAAAGTAGTGAAATACTACCAAATCCTGAATACTTTGAGATATGCAGAAGTGGAGCAGAGTGCCATGGAGGAGCATTTTACTCAGACTATCTAAAAACTACTTATCAAAACAATCTAAAAGGTGATTTAAAGCTTATTTAGATTTATAATTAAATAGTGGGTATAGTGGGCAAAAGCCTATTATGCCCGTTACCAAAGGGAGTATTCCTGCATAAGCCATAGGTTCATTTGCATACACGGCATAAGTCATTAATGCAACACCTGTAACTACTCTGTTAACCTTATCTCGTTTTCCTATATTTTTTTTCATTATCTCCACTCTATATCAAAATTAATAAACTTCTTATTATACACATCTTCATCTTTATTTATATGTAAAACAAAACTATAATTCTCTTCTTCAAAATCAAAACAGACCTCTACTTCATATCTCTCTCCTTGGTAAGAGATTTGACTTATAACCCCTTTAATCTCTCCTTTTTCATTTACTTTACACTCTTCTGGTCTTATACAGTATGTTTTTTCATCTTTTTTTATAAAATTTGCTTTTCCAAAGAACTTTGCAACTGACTTGCTTTTGGGACTGTTATACATCTCTTTTGAGCTAGATAATTGAGCAATACTGCCATTTTCTAAGTAGGCTATACTGTCACTTATACTAAGAGCTTCTTTAGCATCATGAGTTACAAAAATAGCACTTACTCCACTATCTTTTATGATATCTACCAACTCTCTTTCGATTTTCGATTTTAAAACAGAGTCTACGTTAGAAAACGCTTCATCAAAAAGGATAAGTTTTGGTTTTGTTGCTAACGTTCTTGCAAGTGCTACGCGTTGTTGTTGTCCTCCTGAGAGTTCATGTGGGTAGCGTTTTTCGAACCCTTCTAAGCCTGTTAGTTTCATCATCTTTGCTACTTGAAGTTTTTGGCGATTTGTATCCAGATTTGAGATACCAAATGCTATATTTTTAAAAACATTTAGATGAGGGAAAAGCGCGTAATTTTGAAAAACAAAGCCAACTCCTCTCTCATGAGGTTCTTTTAGTGAAACATCTTCTTCGTATAGATTTATAACCCCAGAATCTGGCTTTTCAAAACCTGCAATCAGATTTAAAATAGTACTTTTTCCACTTCCACTTGAACCTAAAATAGTTAGGATTTCACCCTCTTCTAACACCATATTTATATCTTTTAAAACTTGGATATTTCCAAAACTTTTAGATAGATTTTTTAATCTTAGTATCATCTATATGCCTTTAAACTAAATGTAATGGGAATCAGACATATAATGATGATAAAGAGTGCATATATAGCAGACTCTTGCACCATCTCATTTACAGCCAATTCGTATGTTTTTGTTGCTAGTGTTTCATAGTTAAATGGTCTTAATATGAGTGTCAAAGGCAACTCTTTTATGGTATCAATGAAAACTAGCAATAAAGTAATCAAAAAAGAGTTTTTTAGTATAGGAAGCTCTACATGTAAAAGTGTTTTCAAAGGAGTTTTGCCCAAACTTCTTGAAGCTCTGTTTATATTTGTTCCAACTTTTTCAAAAGATGAAAGAACCGAGTTCAAACCAACTGCTAAAAATCTTACAACATAGCCAAATACCAAAGCAAATAGAGTCCCACTAAATAAAAGCTTCTCAAAACCAAAAGTATCTATAAGATAGTTGTCAAAATCTCCAAAAAGGATGATAATACCTATGGCTATAACAGCTCCTGGCATACTATAACCTAAAGTGGCAAACTTGTTGATATACTTTGTATAAAAATTTGGAACTATTCTATAGGTATATGCAAGGATAATTGAAACCAAAACTATCAAAAAAGATGCAAAACCAGAAGCTAAAAAAGAGTTTAATAAAACTGCTATAAAACTTATATCTAAACTATCTTTTGCATACGCATAGGAGTAAATAAGTATCCAGATAAGAGGCATTATAAAACCAAAAAATAGAGGAATAGAGAGAAAAGTGTAAGCCAAAAAGAGTTTAATCCCTTTTAATTTTATCTTTTTAATCGGTATACTTGTTGATTCTAGAGTATATCGAGCCTTTCCTTGTGAAAACTTCTCAACAAGCAAAATAACCAATATAAAAACCATAGCAATCGAAGAGATATAAGCAGCACTTCCAGAATCTCCCATGCCAAACCACGTGGAAAATATAGCAGTACTGAGAGTGTTTACCCCGTAATAACTGACAACTCCATACTCACTAATAGTCTCCATCAAAACCAGTGATAATCCACCAACAATAGCAACACGACTAAGTGGTAAAACTACTTTAAAAAGTGCTTTTCTTCTTGAAAGTCCCAAAATAAGAGCAGGATTTAAAAGCGTGTTTGCATTCTTGAGAAATGAAGCTCGAACAATCAGATAGATATACGGATACAGTGCCAAAGAAAGAACGACAACAACTGTTTTAAAGTTAAGTACATCAAAATAACTTTTTAACCCTAAATCCATCAAAAACATATGCAAGTAACTAAAATAACCAAAAATATCAGAGTAGATAAACCCTAAAATATAAGTAGGTATCACAAAAGGAAGGATTAACCCTATAGAGTAAATCTTAGAGAATCTAAACTCATAAAAAGTGACTATAAAAGCACTACCAACACCTAAGATAAGACTCAAGACTCCAACACCTAAAAGTAAAAGTGCAGTGTTGCTCACATACTCTAAAAGTACAGTCTCTTTTATGTGTCTAAGAACTTCGCCATCAGCTCCTAAAGCATAGATAACTATAAGGATAATAGGCAAGAGGACTACGAGGGTTAACCCCGTAGTCAAACTTAACCATGAAGCGTTACTTCCAGTTAACTTCATTGAAAATCTTTACTGCATCTGCATTGTACTGTCCAAATTTATAAAGTGGTGTTTTATCCTCTTTAAACTCTCCCCAAGACTGTAAGAGTTTAGAAGGCTTTACAGCTGGATTGACAGGATACTCATAGTTTGCATTGGCAAAAATAGTTTGGGCTTTGGGGCTTACTAAAAACTCCATCAATTTAACTGCGTTTTCTTGGTTTTTGCTACTTTTTGTCATAGCAATTCCTGAGATATTTACGTGAGTTCCTCTTCCATTTTGGTTTGGAAAAAATACTCCAATTTTCTTGCCTACATAGACTTCATTTTTCTTTTTTGAGTTTAAAAGTTTACCCACATAGTAAGTGTTTACAATAGCCACATCACCCACACCAGCAATAACTGCTTTCATCTGGTCTCTATCACTTCCTGCAGGAGTTCTTGCCATGTTATTAACTATGCCTTTCGCCCACTCTTTTGCCTTTTTTTCGCCTTGTGAAGCTATAAAAGAGGCTAGAAGAGATTGATTATATATGTTTGATGATTTTCTAACTAAGATTTTTTTATGCCATTTTGCTGTTGTTAAATCTTCATAAGTAGAGAGTTCACTTGGATTTACTTTGTCTTTATTATAAACAATGACTCTAGCTCTTTTTGTTAGTCCAAACCATTTATTGTACTCATCTCTTAAATTTACAGGAATAATTTTTTCTAAAAGCTCAGAGTTTACACTTTTTAAAAGTCCCTTTTGATCAGCAAGATACAATCTTCCCACATCAGCCGTTATAAGTAAATCTGCTGGTGAGTTTTTACCCTCTTTTTCAAGTCTTTTTATAAGCTCATTTGCTTTTGCATTTACTATATTTACTTTTATACCTGTTTTTTCTTCAAACATTTTAAACAATTTTTTGTCTGAATCGTAGTGTCTATGAGAGTAGACATTTACCTCTGAAGTTGCATATGCCATACTAGATACTAAAATAGTAATTAGTACTAATTTTTTTATCATTATAATTCCTTTTTAATTTTGAGAATTATAATCAATAAAAACTTAATTCGTCATTAATAATTGAGTTTCATTATCAATTTCAATTAGTGTATTGTAAAATTTCTTTTAAAAATATTTTTAAATCTTGTTTTGTTGCTCCTGCAAAAGAGTTTTCTAAAAACTTATTGATTCCTTTCTTATTATGTTCTATAATCGGAACTATCTTGATACCGGTAGTCTCACACATAAAACGTGACTCATCCCCTTCTTCATAAGCATGAAGTAAAATTGAACGGGAAAAATTATTTAATATATGATAATAAATATGTAAAAACTCTAACTCATTAACTTCTAAACCATAAAAATGAGTTACTATCTTCCATTCATGAGATGCTATAGGATGCACTTTATCTAATCTTACTGTGATTCCAATTTCTTCTTTTATCTCTCTTTTTAAAGCTTCTAAAAGACTCTCACCATTTTTAATACCACCACCAGGAAAACCCATTCGTCCATCCCATCTATCTACCATTATAACCGCTGGGCATCTTGTATGCTTTATATCATCTTTAAAGTATTTCCAAGGGGCTATATCTTTTACATAAATTGCTAAAAATACTGCATTATTCTTATTTTTATTGATTTTTCCAAAATGAACTCTTTTTTTGTTTTCCATTATCTCTCTTTTACTCGATCCAACCACCACCTACTACTTGGTCATCTCTATAGAAAACAGCCATCTGTCCAGCAGCCAAGCCTTGGACATGACCATAAAGTTTTACACTTGCATTTGTGCCATTCACATGTACACTACATTCACTCTTTGGGCTTCTATATCTTATCTTTACTGAGCACTCAAACTCTTTATCATCTATAAACATATTTATATCTTTAACTTTAAATTTACTAATATTTAAATCATCTTTTAACCCAACAGTAATCTCATTTTTAGAAGCATTTATAGATACAACATAATGTGCATCATGTGCACCATGAACTGTAAAACCTTTTCTTTTTCCTATAGTGTAATGCATATACCCTTTATGCTCTCCAACTATTTCACCTTTAAGATTTAACACATTTCCTGGCTTATCTATGTCCATATGTTTTTTTAGTATCTCTGTATAAGTATCAGGAACAAAACAGATTTCGCTACTCTCTTTTTGAGTTGAAAATTCTTTAAGAACTTCTATATTTTGCGCAAATTTTTTCACATCAACTTTAAGCATATCACCAAGTGGAAATAGTACGCTTTTCAAACTCTCTTTTTTTACATTTGCTAAAAAATAACTCTGATCTTTTGTGTGATCTACAGCTTCAGTTAAAAGTCCATCTTTGATTTGTATATAGTGTCCTGTTGCAAGTTTATCCATACCAAGCTCTTTTGTAAAATCTATAAGAGCTCCAAGTTTTATATTTCTATTGCAAAGTACACATGGATTTGGTGTAAGACCATCTTTATAAGTATTAATGAAAGGATTATAAACAAAATCATTAAATTTATCTCGTAAGTCAAGTATATGATATTTGATATCCAAAAAATCTGCTACTTTTTTAACTTTTCTTATATTTTCCTCATGAGCTAAATCATCATTATGAAGTCTCATATAGACTCCTTCGATTGTATGCCCCTCTTCTTTAAGCTTATATGCTGTTACAGTAGAATCTACTCCACCACTCATAGCTACTAATATTTTCATTATTTTTCTCTTTTATCTATTTTGAGCGACAACTATAACATTTTAAACTATAATTTTCTTGATATTACCTCAATTTTTCTAAACGTTCTCTTTTTGTACCAATTTCGCTTATCTGAACACCAAAATTACCGTCAATAATAACAACTTCACCTTGAGCTATAACTTTATCACCAACGAGAATTTCAAGAGGATCATTTGCAAGTTGGTCAAGCTCTATAACTGAACCTATATCCATACTAAGAACATCTTTTAGAAGCATTCTTTTTGAGCCTATTCTAACACGTATTGGAAGTTTAACGTCTTTTATAAGCTCTATATTTTTCATCTCTTCACTGCTTAAACTAGGCTGTGTTTCAACAGATTCATTACTTGATATTGCTTCTTCTTCAAGACTTTCATCTACATTTTTCCCACTCAACGTAGCTTCAAATGTAGAATCAATTCCAAAAGCTATATTATCAGTAGTGCTTTGTATACCCATATTAAATACAAATAACTTTGCAAAACCTACAAAATCAACATCTCCTGTTGCTTCTATATATCTTATATCATCAACATTAAAACTTAAATTTGGCATTGATTTTTGTCCACTTAAAGCAGTTGAAAGAGAGCCTAATATATTTGACATTATCTCTTTAGTTGCATCTAAGTCATCATCATCCATTTCTTCTTTCTCTATGCCCTCTCCACCAAGCATCATATCTCCCAATGCTGTAGCTAAAATTGCTGAAATAGTGATTTGCATCTTTGCATCTATATCACCACTAACAGTAACTTCTAAAGCTGCAAGTGGTGGAGATAGAGTTGTTTTACTATCTGGTACTGCATCACTATGAAGCTCGACTGTTGGTGCTATACCAGTCAATCCTTCTATAGTTGAAACAATCTCATCTTCTAATATTTTTATAAATTCCGATGTCATTTTAACTTCTCTCTTTTCATATTACTCTTTCTACATCTTCATCTTTTGAAGAGTATATTTTTTCCATTCTTGTCATCTCTAACTGCTCTAATGTATGCTTAACTTCATCTTTATCAGTTTTTATCAACTCTATAAGTTTAATAGATTTTCTAAATCTATGAAGTCCAATCTCTGCTAAAAATAGTGCCTTTTTGTCTATAGATACTATCGCCTTATCATCAGCAGCACGGTCAAGTCTTATAACATCACCCTCTTCCAAGTCAAGTAACTCTCCAACACTTAAATCAGCTTCACCTATAATGGCTTCGTTAAAAACTTCAGCACGTCCTACAAGTGCATTTAACTCTTTGTTTCTACTTTTCTTTGCACTAGTATCACCAAGCATAATATCTCTATTTGCTAAACGTGAGAGTATTGGCTCAAGATATATTACAGGATAGCATAAGTTTATCATACCACTTGAGTTACCTATGATAATCTCCATAACAACCATGATTACAATCTCATTTTGGCTTACAACTTGAACTACATTGGGGCTAGACTCTTTAGTTTCAACTACAGGATACATTTCTGTAATCGGCCCCCATGCTTCTTTGAGTCTTTGCATAATAACTCTCAATATAGCATCAAGAAGATTCAACTCTATATCAGTTAACTCTCTTGTTGATTCAAAAGACTCGCCTAAACCACCTAAAAGTCTATCTATCATTGGAAATGCGATAGATGGATTTATCTCTATAACACAACTTCCATCGAGTGGTTTTACAGAAAAAACATTAAAACTTGTAGGACTAGGAAGACTCATAAGAAACTCACCATAAGTCATCTGGTCAACAGAGTGAAGCTGAATCTCTACAATACTACGCATTATAGAAGAGATTTGAGCAGCAAGATTTCTTGCCATTTTATCATGTATACCTTTTACTGCACGAAGTTGCTCTTTTGATACTCTATTTGGTCGTTTAAAGTCATAAAGAATTATCTGGCGTTCATCACCATCTTCTCCAACTTCAACAGCCTCAGTATCTCCATCTTCTTCAACAACTTCTAAAAGGGCGTCAATCTCTTCTTGACTTAGTATATCAGCCATCTCTTAATCCTAACTCTTCTTGTATTTTTATCAACAATTTTTTATGAATCTGAGAAATTCTAGATTCACTAATACCAAGTATACCACTAATCTCTTTAAGATTTAGTTCTTCAAAGTAATAGAGCTGTATTATAAGCTGTTCTCTCTCTTTAAATCTATTTAAAATTGTTTTTATCAGCTTTATTAATTCATCTTTTTCAACTATCTCTGATGTATCATCTTCACTTAAAATTGTTATCTGTTCATTTATAGGCATTAAAGATATAAGTTTATAACCATTTCTAGCATCATCTATTTTCTCAACACTCTCTTCTAAAAGTTCTGAAAGATACTTACTTGTTGGCTCTTCTTCATATAGTGAGAGATATTTTTCTATCTCTCTATCAACTTTTTTTATAAGTCTTCTGCTTGACCTACTCATAACATCCAAGCTTCTTAAATAATCTAGCATAGAGCCATATACACGTTGACGTCCATAACCCCAAAAAGAATCATTTTGTTCTTTATCATACTTACGAGATAATTTTATCATCTCTTCAGTACCAATAGAGATCAAATCATTCACATCTATTGATGTTGGTAGTCTTTCTCTAAGTCTATATGCTAAAGCACGAACTGCTGGTAGATATTGCAACACTAAAGCATCTTGCTCTTTTTTAATATGAGCACTATATGGATTAGGCTGCTTTTTGATGCTCATCTACTTTCTGCTTTTTTTGATTTTTTGATTCTTGTTCATATTTGATATTCATTTTTTCTACTTCAAGTAAAAGTGAATCCATTCTTTTTTCTCTAGTATCTAACTCTGATATAAAATATTCGCTTACCTCTTCATACTCTTTTTTGTTAAAAAGAGTATTTCCAAAACGTTTAATATCAATAAAATTCATAATTACAACATGTATAAAAAGATAAAAGAAAAGTGTTATTTCAGCTGTATCTAAAACTATATCTTCTGGCATAGAAAAGTTTATTATGGTAAATATCAAACCAATAAAAAACCCACAAACAGTAAAAAAATATATAAAATTATTTGGACTTATCACTGATTTATCCTACCTTTTTTCTAAAACTTATCTATAAGACTCTTTATAAAACTACCAAAACCTCTATCTCCGTCATCTTTAAGCACTTTATGTTCCAATCTGTAAACAAGATTATTTACTATTCTCTTAAGCTCATGTGAAGCTACTCCATTTGGAGCATCATCACTAAAAAGAGTTCGTTGTTTTATACTCTTTGCAATTATCTTATCTTCAGGAAGTCTCCCAAGTAAATTTAAATTCAATCCATCTATATTAGCAATGGCTACTTTACTAATTTTTTCATATATAAGTTCAGACTCTTTTGTGCTTTTTGTCATATTTAGTACAAGATGTATCATAGATTTAACTTTGCTTGTTACTTTTATTGTAGCATATGCATCTGTTATAGCTGCTGGGTCCGGAACAGTTACAACTATAACCTCATCACTAGCTTCTAAAAAAAGTTGTGTATGCCCACCAATACCAGCACCAGTATCTATAATCATAAAATCTAAGTCATCTAGTATCTCTGTCTCTTCAAAAAACCTCTCATATAAAAACTGATCATTATACTTTAGGATTTCATCTCCACTCTCACCTGGAATGAGTATAAGATTTTTCTTTACGTTTACAATTATATCAGAAAGTGTAGCTTCTCCTTTTAATACATGTAAAATATTTTTATTTATTCTAACATTTAAAATAACATCTAAATTTGCTAAACCAATATCAGCATCAAAAAGACCTACACTATACCCATTTTTAGCCAACATATTTGCTAGATTTGCACTAAGTGTACTTTTGCCAACGCCACCCTTACCACTTGTTATTGCTATATATTTTGTTCTTTTTGCTTTTTTTATAGATGCTTGCCCATCTTTTACAAGTTTATGAAGTTTATTTGCTTGAGTTTGCATCTTGCTTCCTTTTAAAACCATTTAACATACACTCTACCAAAAAGTCACTATTAGCCACAACTATATCATCTGGAACTTCTTGTCCAATAGAAAAATAACTAACAGGCCTATCTATATCATATATCAAAGAAAATACTGTTCCAAAAGCTTTAGTTTCATCAAATTTTGTAAAAACAAGTGTATCAATATTTAAAAATGAGAAATTTTTATATATCTCTCTTAAATCTTCAAGTTTACTACCTGCTGAAAGTACTAAATTCACATCTATCTCATACTCACTATTTTGTATAAATTGATTAAGTTTTGCTAACTTATCTTTATCATATTGACTACTTCCAACTGTATCAATCAAAATCACATTACAATGAGAAAGTGAACGTAAAGCACTATTGAAATCACCAGGATCTACCACATCTTCAATAGGTAATTTCATCATTTTAGCATATTGAAAAAGTTGCTCAACTGCTCCAATTCTATAAGTATCTAGTGTTATAATACCTACTTTATCTCTCTTATCTTTTATATATGAAAAACGAGCTGCAAGTTTTGCAATGGTTGTTGTTTTTCCAACTCCTGTGGGACCCACAAACATAACAAGCTTTTTTGTTCCTCGTGGTACTTCTCGCTCATGGCGAACTGGGACCATCTTTCTAAGTAAAACTTGAAAATAACGTCTTACAGATTCACTAGAGTGTCTCATTTTTGTCGGCATATGCTCTAAAGTGAGTTTCATAATATTTTCAAGATGATTGCTTCCCATTCCACTTGTTTTTGCTAATTTATATATCTCAGAAAATTCTGGTGGGATTGCTAAGTTATTACGCTGAGGAGCTTTTTCTTCCCAAAACATCTCTTGTATAAGTTTTATCTTATCTGCTAGTTTTGTTATCTCTTGTTTTATATCATCTACATCTTCATTAGATTTTTTCTTCTCTTCTATAGATATTTTTGTTTTTGGACGTGAAGGTAGTGATTCCTCAGTAACTTGGGCTATCTGAGATATCTGTTTTGCTGCTTCTGAGATATTGATAAGAACATCTTCATTACTTTGATATGTCTGTTTTTTGGGAACAGTTGGTTCAACCTTTGCATCTTCAACAGCCACAACCACTTCATAAATAGCAGGTGCATTTACCGTCTTTTTCTTTACTTGTTTGGTATTAACCACTAAAGCATCTTCGCCACACTCTATCTGAGCCTGTTTCAAAGCAGCAGCTGGTGTTTCAGCACTAAAAGTCAAAAATTTCACCTATATCTTCCTTTTCAATTTTGAAAGTGGTAGAACCACTGACTCTCTTTGGCTCCAACAAGGATGTGGAACACTCAAAAATTTACTTTTGATTTTGATATTTTCATAAAATATAAGATCCAAATCAAGCGTTCTTGGGGCATTTTTAAAACTTCTTTTTCGTCCAAATATCTTCTCTATATGTAAAAGAAGTTTTAAAAATGTCTTTGGCCCTAAAGATGTCCTAATAAGCACAACTGCATTATAAAAATCATCTTGATCTAAATATCCAAAAGGTGGATTACGAAGGATTGGAGAAGTTTCACTTATGCTTATAAGTGAATTTCTTTGCATATACATGTAAAGATTTCTAAATCTCTTTCTCACATCTCCTTCATTACCACCTATACCTACTACTGCTTCATACCTGAAGCTTCTATTCTGTTTTTTTATGATTGGGAAAAACCTATCATAAAAAAACTGCATTATCTACCTAAAACTTCAGCTTCACCACTTGTAACTACAAGAGTATCTTCTATACGAACACCAAACTCTTCTGGTAGATAAATTCCTGGCTCAACTGTTAAAACCATACCCTCTTCAAGCACTGTTTCACTTTTGTTTGAGATAACTGGCAATTCGTGGATATCAAGTCCAACACCATGTCCTGTTGAGTGTATAAACCACTTACCATAACCAGCTTTATCTATCACCTCTCTACAAGCCAAATCAACTTCACAAGCTTTTACACCTGCTCTAACTTTTTTAATTCCTGCTTCTTGAGATTTTAAAACTATATCATAAATCTCTTGACGCTTTGAATCGATGAACTTTTGAGTTTTACTAAAATTTAGATTCTGGTTGAACTCAGCTGTTCTTGTTCTATCTGAACAGTACCTTTTATAAGTTACTCCAGCATCAAAAAGAATCAAGTCTCCTCTATCTAAAGTATCTAAAAGTGGAAGTGCATGGCATTTTGCTGCATTTTTATTGACTCCTAAAATTGGAGAAAAACTAAGTCCATATTCACCATAGTTTTTTAGTATATTTTCTGCCTCAAAATGAAGCCTTTGTTCACTTACATGTAAACCTGACTCATTAAGATACTTAGCAAAACTATCAAATGCACTTGCTCCAATTTGTGAAGCACGTCTCAAAATATCAAGCTCTTCTTCACTCTTAATCATACGCTTTTGTTGGGAAAAGTTTGGTACTCTTTTAAACTCAACATCGTCTATATCTTTTGTAAACTCTTCATAAGCGTGAAGACTCCACTCATTAGGGTTAAAAATAAGCTCTTTTATTTTTGTATTTTTTATAAGTTCACGTACTTTTGGGAACATATCACGACGCTCAGTTATAATAACTTCGGCATCTTTTATATTCTCATTTGCCTCTATATCATACCTTGAGTCAGTAATAAAAAAAGCTTCACTCCCAAGTTTTAAAAAAACTACATTATCACAAGAGAAACCACACTCATAATAGACTGCGTTTTCATCTTTTAAAATGTAATTCATTACTATGCTTCTGCTTTCGCCTGAGCTGCTGCTTGTGCTTGTTTTTGAGCCTCTATCTCACCTAAAATTTGAGTGATAGATATCATAGCTAAGTGGTAACCAAATGGTCCAAAACCACTAATCTGTCCTGTACAAACTGGAGCTGTTAAAGATTTTGCTCTAAACTCTTCTCTTCTATTTATGTTACTAATATGAACTTCAACTGTTGGCATAGCTGCTGCTGCTATTGCATCACGGATAGCTATAGATGTATGAGTATATGCTGCTGGATTGATAATGATACCATCAGCATCACCAATACACTCTTGAACACGATCAACTATCTCACCCTCTAGGTTTGATTGAAAAAACTCTATTTCTAGATTGTTTTGTTTCGCGATTGCTTCCATCTGTGTGTGAATCTCTTCAAGTTTCATCGGTCCATAGATGTTTTGCTCACGATGTCCTAAAAGATTTAAATTTGGTCCTTGAATTACTACTACTTTCATTAATTGCCTTTGTATAAAATTTAGGTATTATACAGAAAAAATAGTAAAAGGATGATTATATGTATAG